>NZ_BLTE01000019.1 GCF_013019105.1 Fundidesulfovibrio magnetotacticus | reverse complement strand
CGAACTCGGAAGTTAAGCCCTCCTTCGCCGATGATACTGCCAGGACCGCTGGTGGGAAAGTAGGTCGCTGCCAGGATCCTTTAAACAAGCCGCCCGCTCGAATGAGCGGGCGGCTTGCTTTGTTGCAACCTCAGCAACCCATCCTCCACGGGCGACCTGCTCAATACTCGAACTCGCGGGCGGGATACTGCCCAGAGGAGGCTCCTCCCCGGCGGCTCCAGTGCGTCGCCCGGATTCCGAGCTCCACACTCCATCCATTCCCGGTGAAACACGCCGTGCCATGCCCAACGGCAATGTGGAACCCTCAAATACTCTGCTGCCCTTCATCCTCTCACCTCAATACGACCCGAACTGGTCAATACGGCAACGGTGGATGGCAGGAAGTCATCTGGGGAACGCGTGAGCGAATGCCGTTCTATGGACATGTGCGCCACTCGGCCTCCTGGCCAGTGAATCCACAGGCTCCAGGCTGTACAAACCGGCCTGTTGAGCGCAGAATGTCCTCAATAGCGAGGTACGATCATGAGCGACATGAAAAAACGCTATGGGCTGCTTGCCCTGGGCCTAATCGCCACGCTTCTTCTTCTCGCCCTGGCGTTCCTGGACAGACCGGACCTGCGCCTGGAGGAGACCCTCACCACGCAGGTGCGGCTGTCTCAGCTGGCGGCGGGCATGCGCGTCGACCTGCGCAAGAACCTTGAGGCCGAAAAGAACGCGCTCCTTTCCAGCAGCAGAGAGCAGGCGGCTTCTTACGCGCAGGAAGCGACAGCTTCCGCCAAGCGTGTGGAACAGGCGCGCGCGGTTCTGGACGCTGCCTTGCGCAAGGATTCCTCGGGTCCGCTCCTGGAGCGCCTTGAGGATTTCAACAGGGGATGGTCCGAGCTGTCGTCCATCGACAAGGAATTTCTCCCCTTGGTGGTGCAGAAGACCAACACGCTAGCCTCCATGCTCTCCTATTCCGAAGGAGTTCTGGCCCTCGACCGGCTGGAGGCATCCCTGGGCAAAGCCGTGGGCCTTCAGGGCGGCAAGGACACGGGCACGTCCCTGGCCTGCCTGACCGTTCTGGCGGAAGCCGCCCGTATTCTGGCCCTCCAGGGGCCGCACATCGCAGAGGCATCGGACGCGCGCATGACAGAGATCGAGGCCGCCATGAACGCAGGAGCGGCCAAGGCGCGCCAGGCTCTCCAGGGGGCGGGGCAGGGGGCTTCGCCTGAACTGGCGAATGCTTTGGCCCAGGCGCGCGCCGATCTTGAGGCCTTTCTGGCCGTGAACGCCAGGGTGCTGGAACTCTCCCGCATCAATTCGGACGTGAAGTCCCTGGCGCTCTCCATGCAGCGCAAGCAGAACGCGGCCGCCGCCTGCGAGACCGCTCTGGCCGCCATCCAGACGCAACTGGACGAACGCCTTTCCAAGGCCACGCGGTAGGCAGCCGTGCTCTTGGATGTAATGTCGTGAAGGGGGCTTCGTCGCGCCCTCAGGCCCGCATCGGCGCGCCGGGAGTTTTCTGCGCCATACTCGGCGCGAGCCTCTGGGGCATATCCTTCGTGGCCCCGCTCCTGATGCCCGGCATCTCGCCATGGGACGTGTCCCTGGGCCGATACTTGGTGTTCGGCTCCCTGGCGGCCCTGCTCATGTGGCGCGGCGGCCCTGTGCGCGGGCTTGCGCGTTCCCAGTGGGCCACGGCATTTCTCTTCGCCTTCACGGGCTATTACGGCTGCTACACGGTGCTCGTGGCGGCCATCGAGCTGGCTGGAGCGGCGCTTCCCACATTAGTGATGGGGCTCACCCCCGTCACGGTAGCTTTGGCCGCCAACCTCAAGACCCGCGAAACACCCTGGCGGCGCATGGCGCTGCCCCTGTGCGCCATCGGCGCCGGGCTGACCGCCGTGAACCTGGCCCGGCACGGGCATGGGCTCTCCTCATCGGCGCTGGGCTGGGGCATGGTCGCGAGCCTCGCGGCCCTGGCGCTGCTCACCTTCTACCTTGTGGCCAATCTCCTCTTCCTCAAGCGCCACCCGGATCTCTCGCCGGTGCGTTGGGCCAACGCCGTGGGTTGCGCGGCCTTTGTCTTCTCCCTGGTCGCCCTGGCGGGACGACTCGCGCTTGTGCGTTCGCTTCCCTGGGAAGGAACCCCCACCACGCCGTTGGCCTACGTCTGCGGCTCGCTGGTGCTTGGGCTGGCGGTTTCCTGGCTTGGCGGTGTGATGTGGAACAAGGCGAACACGCTTCTCCCGGCGGGCGTGGCCGGGCAGGCCATCGTGTTCTGGCCTGTCTCGGGCATCCTTTACGCCTGCATCCTGCAGGGCCAGCTCCCCTCGTCCGTGGAGGCCGCTGGGATGGCCCTGGTATTCGGCGGCGTGGCCTGGGGGCTCCGGGCCGCAAGCAGGAGTTCAAGCAAAGCGGCGTGACGGGGGGCGGATCACCCGCGCGGAGGGATCACCGGCACGGTCAGCGCCGAGTCGCACCCCTCACCGAAGTGCAGGCGTGCACGGCAGGGCGTGCTGGCCTCGTAGCCCGCCGGGAACTGCCCGAACAGGGGATTTCGGGGCTCGAACCAGCGGCCCTGCACCACGAGACGCATCCCCTCGCCCTTGCGAAAGAACGTGGCCGAGGGCAGCAGGGCGATGTCCAACGGCACGACCACTCCGGGCGCAAGGGGCTGGGCGCGCGTGTGGGCGGGTTCGGACGCGCCTGGAAGCGTGGAAACAACCCCGCCCTCTCGATGGGAGGCGCGCAGCCAGCCCGTGGCCACCCTGTCCAGCCCGAAGCCGTAGGACCCCTCGAACCCCACCGTGCGCCTGCCGGAAAGCTTGTACACCCCCGCGAAGAGGCAGCAGTCCTTCGCGCCCTCCAGTTCCAGATGCAGGCGCAAGTTCATGGAGCCGGTCAGTTCCGTGTCCTGATCGAAGACGTGCTCGAAGACGGCGCGGCCGGAGGGCAGGTCCAGGGTCAAGCCGGTGCGCCGCGACGGGATCGCAGCCGAAAGGCTGCCCGAATCGTCCAGGTGGAGGGGCGTCCACACCGTTCCAGGCAGCGGCCAGGAGGGCTCCTGACGTACCTCCCGAACGGCGTTCCCGCTTTCGCGCACTTCCAGGCGCACGGGCGGGGTGTCGAGGATGCCCGTGTCCTCGCCCTTGAGGAACTGGCCGAAAAAGGCTGTCTGGGCCTTTCTGGCCTCCTCGCCGTAGAAGGTGCTCCATTTGCCTCCCCGGTGCGTGTAGAGCCACTTATGGGCCGAAGAGGCGCGCTGGAAGGCCCGCAGGGACCCGCCCGAGTGCAGGCAGTGGTCCGAGAAGCTTGCGCAGACCAGCATGGGGACGTTGATGGACTCCAGGTCCGGCGCGTGCTCCTGCCACCATGCGTCGCGCAGGGGGTGGTCCAGCTGGGCCTGCCTGGGATTGTCGGTCGTACGGCCCGCCTTGAGCACCTGCCTGCTCCAGAGCTTCATGAACCCGTCCTCGCGGACACCGCCGGGATAGGCCAGGTCCCGGTAGAGGTCGCTGAAGCCCTCCCAGGGGCAGATGGCCGCGAGCCCCGGAGGGTTCAGCTGGGCAACGCGGTACTGGCTGAGCGCCAGATAGGAGACACCCAGGAGCCCCACTTTGCCCGTGGACCAGGGCTGCGAGGCGGCCCATTGGATGAGGTCGAAGTAGTCGAGGGATTCCGCGTGGCTGAGCAGCGTGCCCTGGCCGTCCGACGTGCCGAAGCCGCGAAGGTCGCAGTTGACCACGCAATAGCCCCGGGGGACCCAGAAGGCCGGGTCCGGGGCCTCCCAGCTGGTCCAGGCCGAGAAGGCGAAGGGCTCGGGCTGGCGAAAGAGGTGGAAACGCAGGGGGACCTTGTGGCCGCCTTTCCCGTCGGGCTTTGGCAGGTCGTCCTTGCCGTAGGGGTGGGCGCAGAGGATCACCGGGCAGGGGCCATCGGACTCGGGCCTGAAGACGTTCACGCGCAGGATGGTTCCGTCGCGCATGGCCACCGGCACGTCGCGCTCGAAGCGCACGCCCGGGGGCGGGGGCGTCACGGTTACCCGGGGCCGGATCATGCGGTGGATGCGTTCCTTGGCGTAGCGGAGCCGTGCGAGGCAGCTGGGGAGGTCCATGGGAGACTCCTAGCGCGGGGTCGCGCCGTTGAGCGTGAACCGGTCGCCGTCCCACAGCGCGTCGGCCAGGAGCCGGTCGCCTTCCCTGCGCAGTCGGCCCAGGGCGACCTGGTTTTCAACGGTCATGGACAGGACCTGTCCGCACTGTTCCGGGGGCAGACCGTGGCCCAGGGCCTTGATGGCGCAGAGCAGGCCCAGGAGGTCCGCCTCCCGGCCGGAAAAGGCGGCCTTGGCGCGCAGGAAAGGCAGAAGCCCGGCCAGGTGTTGAGGCATTTCGGAGAGCTCCTCGACGCGGACCTCGGCGTGCAGGGCCTGGAGTGCGTTTCCATCGAGGAGATTGAGATCCAGGTCCAGCTGCGGGCGGCCCTTGAGCAGCGCCTCGCCCACGGCGCGCATCTGGGCTTCATCCGGAGCGCCCCGACCCGGGACCTGGCTCTCGCGCAGAAGTGCGGTGAGACGTTCCATGGCGGCGGCGTCAAGGTTGCGGGTCTCAAGGCTCGCGCGCAGGGGGACTGGCTGGCCGTTCTCGGGGGCCACGGTCGCGGCCAGGGCGAAGAGATAGTCCAGGGCATCGCCCTTGAGAAGAAGGCCCATGTCCGCCCGGGCATCCCGAAGGTGGAGGGCTTGCCCGCCGGACTGGACCGTCCGGAGCGAACCGGCCTTGAGGACGTAGGTTCCGGTCCAGAAGCCGGGGCGGGACATTTTCGAGTCGAAGGTGAGGCTCAGCCCGTCGAGATCCGTCCCGGCGTCCTTGTCCCGGAGGCTCAGCCCGGGCGAGGCGAGCGTTCCCTCGACGGCCTCCATGGCGGCGTTCGCGACGGCGGTGGCCGTGAGCCCCTGGAATCGGACGGTGACCTGCCCTCCCTTGTCGTCGGGGAGGGTTCTCTCCAGGGGTGGGACGGTCAGGTCCATGACGGACTTGCGGTCGAAGGCGTAGCGGATGGTGGCCCGGGTGGCAGCAAGTTCCGGGAGGCGTTGGAAGAAATCGCGCACGGAGGCGTCCGAGGCGGGGTCCACGGCGAAGCTGACCGCGACAAGCGCCAGGCTGGGGGAGAAGCTGCCGGCGGCCAGGGGCAGGGGGCCGTGGGCTATGTCGCAGACGACGTCGAAGACGACGTGGGGTGCCTCCTCGTGTTTGCCGGAGTCTTCGGACAACACCATCTCCTGGCGGAAGACCAGACGGCTGGAGAAGAGTCCGCTCGAACGCTCCTTGAGGGACATGGCCGCCCCTGTCGCGCCGGAAGCGGCCGGGGACAGGTATTGCTGGACCGCCTCGCGCGCCTGGGCACCCAAATAAAGGAAGGAGCCCAGAAGGATCAGAAGCGCCGCAGCCAGGATGGCGAGTAAAGTACGCATGGTGAGACCTGCCGGTTGATGTGTAGGAACCCGTGGGCCTGGCCCATGCGTGAACTTATGCCTTATCCGGGCCCCGGGCGCGAGCGTTTCGTCGCACGCAGAGGGGATTAGGCCGGGCGGTAGGAGAGGAGCAGGTCCTGGCCAAGGGGGGTCGCGTCCGCGAGGCGCAGGTTCAGGGCCTTGTCCATCTCGTGGGGCGGTCCTCCCGCGAACACGGGCACGCCCTGTTCGTCCCCGAGTATCTTGGGGGCGAGGACGTAGAGGAACTCGTCCATGAGCCCCTGCCGGGCCAGGGAGAGGGCCAGACGTCCGCCGCCCTCGCAGAGCGTCGCGTGGCAGGCGGCCTCGGCGCGCAGGCGCTCGAAGCCCGCGCCGAGGTCCAGGCGTTCGCCCTCCAGGGGCGGCAGGTCCCACACGCGCACGCCCATGTCGCGCAGGGCCTCTGCCCGGGTGGAGGCGGCGTTGGCGGCGTCGGTCCAGAACACGGTCTGCTCCGGGCGCTCGCGCAAAAGGGAGAAGGGCGAGCCGGATTCGGGCAAGAGCGACGTGACCACCACGGCCAGGGGCTGGCGCTCCAGGGAGCGGCCCTCGGTCCGCGCCGTGAGCCTGGGGTCGTCCTGGCGCAGGGTACCGCCGCCCACCACCACAGCGTCCACGCGGGCGCGCAGGTCGTGCACCATGGAGCGGGATTCGGGGCAGCTCACCCAGGCGGCGCGGCCCGAGCGGGCGGCGATGCGCCCGTCCAGCGTGGCCGCCATCTTGAGAATGTTGTAGGTGCGCGAGGTGAAGCGCCAGACGTTGAAATCCGCGATGAGGTCCAGGCACCGTCGCTCCTGGACGCCCACGGCGACCTCCACGCCTCGGGAGCGCAGGAAGTCCGCGCCGCCGCCTTCCACTTGGGGGTTGGGGTCCAGGCAGCCCACCACCACGCGGGGCACTCGCGCCTCCAGCACGGCCTTGGTGCAGGGCGGCGTGCGGCCGTAGTGGTTGCAGGGCTCCAGAGTGACGTAGAGGGTGCACAGGGCCGGGTCCACGCCCTTGGCGCGGGCGTCGGCCAGGCAGTTCACCTCTGCGTGGGGGCCGCCGCAGCGCTGGTGCCAGCCTTCGGCCACCACGCGGCCTTCGCGGGCGAGCACTGCGCCCACGCAGGGGTTTGGGGCCGTGGTCCCCTTGCCCCGGCGGGCGAGGTCCAGGGCGCGGGCCATGAAGGCCTCATGGGTGTCTGGGCAGGATGTCAAAGCCGACTCCGGCTTCGTCGAGCATGTCCTTGGAGAGCTCGTCGGGGTAGCCCTCGGCGTAGTGGATGTGCTGGACGGAGCAGTTGATGAGCATTTTCGTGCAGATGATGCAGGGCTGCGTGGTGCAGTATATCTCGCACCCGACGAGGGACACGCCGTGGGTCGCGGCCTGGATGATCACGTTCTGTTCGGCGTGGAGGCCCCGGCAGAGCTCGTGGCGCTGGCCCGAGGGGATGCCCAGCTTCTCGCGCAGGCAGCCGATGTCCAGGCAGTGGGCCGTGCCTGCGGGCGCGCCGTTGTAGCCCGTGGCCAGGATGCGCTTGTCCTTGACGGCGATGGCCCCCACGCGGCGGCGCAGGCAGGTAGAGCGCTCGGCCACAAGGAAGGCGATGCGCATGAAGTATTCGGGCCAGGGGAGGCGTTGGTCCATTGTGTCTCCGTGTCGAAATCTAGTGCTGGGGCTTGGGCGCGCTGTCAAGCGAAAGGGCCGCCGGTGCTCCCGGCGGCCCTTTGACGTTCGGCGTTCCCCGGCCCGGGCTTACCAGGCGAAGAGGGGGTATTTGCTGGCGAAGGCCTTCACCTCGGCCTTCACCTCGGCGAGCTTCGTGGCGTTGTCGCGGCCCGTGATGGCGGCGTCGATCCAGGCGATCACCTTTTCCATCTCCAGCTCGCGCATGCCGCGCGTGGTGAGCGCGGGCGTGCCCAGGCGGATGCCGCTGGTCACGAAGGGGGAGCGCGTCTCGAAGGGCACGGTGTTCTTGTTGGCCGTGATGCCCGCCGCGTCCAGGGCGATCTGGGCGTCCTTGCCGGTCACGTCCTTGTTGGTCAGGTCCACGAGCATCAGGTGGTTGTCCGTGCCGCCGGAGACCAGGTTGTAGCCCAGGGCCACCAGACCCTCGGCCATGACCTTGGCGTTGGTGACCACCTGCTCCTGGTAGGTCTTGAACTCGGGGCGCAGGGCCTCGCCGAAGGCCACGGCCTTGGCCGCAATCACGTGCATGAGCGGTCCGCCCTGGATGCCGGGGAAGATCTGGGAATCGAGCTGTTTGGCTTCGGCCTCGCCCGCCAGGATCAGGCCGCCGCGCGGTCCGCGCAGGGTCTTGTGGGTGGTGGAGGAGGTGAAGTGGGCCTTGCCGATGGGGCTGGGGTGCTGGCCTGCGGCCACCAGCCCCGCGATGTGGGCCATGTCCACGAAGAGCAGCGCGCCCACGGAATCGGCGATGGCGCGGAAGCGGTCGAAGTCGATGATGCGGGGGTAGGCGCTGGCCCCGGCCACGATCATCTTCGGCTTGTGTTCGGCGGCGAGTTTGGCCAGTTCGTCGTAGTCGATGGTGCCGGTGTCTTTGTTCACGCCGTAGAAGACGACGTTGAAGAAGCGGCCGGAGAAGTTCACGGGGCTGCCATGGGTCAGGTGGCCGCCGTGGGAGAGGTTCATGCCCAGGATGGTGTCGCCGGGCTTGAGCACGGAGAAGTAGACGGCCATGTTGGCCTGGGAGCCGGAGTGGGGCTGCACGTTGGCGTAGTCGCAGCCGAAGAGGCGCTTCACGCGGTCGCGGGCGAGGTCTTCGGCCACGTCGACGAATTCGCAGCCGCCGTAGTAGCGCTTGTGGGGGTAGCCCTCGGCGTACTTGTGGGTCATCACCGAGCCCTGGGCCTGGCGCACGGCGGAGGAGACGAAGTTCTCCGAGGCGATGAGCTCCAGGCCGCAGACCTGGCGTTCGATCTCGGAGGCGATGGCGGCGGCGATTTCGGGATCGCGGATGAAGATCTCGTCCATGGAAGGCCCTCCTGCTGAAAAAGGTGAACGGACCTGCCGGCCAGAACCCGCGAAGCCCGTCGTGATGCAAACTGAAGCGGGACGCCCCGCATGGGGCGTCCCGCCGTGTGAGCCGGTCTATTCGAAGCGCTTGAAGACGACGCTGGCGTTGGTTCCGCCGAAGCCGAAGGAGTTGTTCATCACGGCCCGCACCTCGCGCTTGCGCGGCTCGCCCGGTGTGTAGTCCAGGTCGCAGTCAGGGTCGGGGGTGGTGTAGTTGATGGTGGGGGGCACCACCTGCTCCATGATGGACTTGATCGAGAAGACGCTCTCGATGGCTCCGGCCGCGCCGAGGCAGTGGCCGATCATGGACTTGTTGGCTGTGACCGAGAGCTTGTGGGCGTGGCTGCCGAAGACGGTCTTGACGGCCTTGGTCTCGCAGGCGTCGTTCAACTGCGTGGAGGTGCCGTGGGCGTTCACGCAGTCGATCTCCTCGGGCTTGAGGCCCGACTCGCGCAGGGCCGCGCCCATGGCCAGGGCCATGCCTTCGCCGCTCTCGGGGGGGGCGGTCATGTGGAAGGCGTCGCCGGAAGCGCCGAAGCCCACCACCTCCGCCAGGATGCGCGCGCCGCGCGCCTTGGCGAACTCCAGTTCCTCCAGCACGAGGATGCCCGCGCCTTCGCCGATGACGAAGCCGGTGCGCTCCTTGTCGAAGGGGCGCGAGGCGCGCTTCGGGTCGTCGTTGCGGGTGGAGAGGGCCTTCAGGGCGTTGAAGCCGGAGACGGCCAGCACGGCGATGGTGGATTCCACGCCGCCGCAGATCATGGCCTTGGAGCGGCCCAGCATGATGTCGGTATAGGCGTAGCCCACGCCGTGGGCGCCGGAGGCGCAGGCCGTGGTGGTGCACACGTTGGGGCCCTTGGCGCCGGTGAAGATGGCCGCCTGGCCTGCGGCCATGTTGGCGATGAGCACCGGGATGAAGAAGGGCGAAACCCGCGAGGGACCGCCGGCCAGGAGCTTCTTGTGCTGTTCCTCTATGGTGGAGAGCCCGCCCATGCCGCAGCCGATGATGGTGCCCACGTGGGGGGCCAGCTCGGGGGTGATGGCGAGGTCCGCGTCCTTGATCGCCATCAGCGACGCGGCGACCGCGTACTGGGCGAAGAGGTCGAGGCGTTTGGCCTGCTTGGCGGGGATGAAGGGCGAGGGGTCGAACCCTTTGACCTCGCAGGCGAACGTGGTGTCGAAGCCTGTGGGGTCGAAGCGGGTGATGGGACCCGCGCCCGAGACTCCGCCCAGGAGGTTGGTCCAGCTGGTGGCCAGGTCGTTGCCCAGGGGGGTGACGGCGGCCATGCCGGTAACGACGACGCGATGGAGCTTCATGGTCTTTGGCGCCTTGGGGGGAAAGCCGGGCGGCCGGGCGTGAGACCGGCCGCCAAGGCGTATGATGGTGGCAGGCTAGGCCTGCTTGGCCGCCACGTAGTCGATGGCGTCCTGGACCTTGACGATCTTCTGGGCGTCCTCGTCGGCGATTTCCACGCCGAACTCCTCTTCCATGGCCATGATCAGCTCGGTGAGGTCGAGGGAGTCGGCACCCAGATCGTCCACGAACTTGGCTTCGGGCTTGACCTCGTCGGCAGAGACGCCCAACTGGTCAACGATGATTTCCTTAACTTTTTCAGCGACGGACATTCGAGTTCTCCTTGGTGGGGGATGGTTGGCTAGCTCAGCTGCGGTGGAGGCCGCCGTTGACGGCCAGGACCTGCCCGGTGACGTAGGACGCCCCCGGCGAGGCCAGGTAGGACACGGCCGAGGCCACATCCTCGGGCGTGCCCATTTTCTTCAGCGGAATCTGCTGCAGGAAATTTTCCTTCACGGCCTCGGGAAGCACGGAGGTCATGTCGGACTCGATGAAGCCGGGGGCCACGGCGTTCACGGTGACGCCGCGCGGGGCCAGCTCCACGGCGGCCGTCTTGGTGAGCCCGATGAGCCCGGCCTTGGCGGCCACGTAGTTGGCCTGGCCCGCGTTGCCCGTCTGGCCAACCACCGAGACGATGTTCACGATGCGCCCGGCGCGCCGCTTCATCATGATCTTGGCGGCCTCGCGCAGGCAGGTGAAGGCCCCGGTGAGGTTGACGCCGATCACGCGGTCCCAGTCTTCGTCCTTCATGCGCACGAGCAGGCCGTCCTTGGTGATGCCGGCGTTGTTCACCAGCACGTCCAGGTCCACCTTGCCCTCGATGTGTTCCTTGAAGAAGGCGGCGATCGCCTCGCGGTCGCCCACGTCCAGGCGCAGGGCCTGGGCCTCTCCGCCCTCGGCCATGATGTGGGCCGCCACGGCCTTGGCCTCCTCGGGCTTGGAGACGTAGGTGAGGATCACGGAGAAGCCGTCCTGGGCAAGGCGCTTGGAAACGGCCGCGCCGATGCCGCGCGAGCCTCCGGTGACGAGGGCTGTGAGCCGGGGAGGATTTTTCATGGGCTGTCCGGGGTCGAGGTGAGAATTGTTCCTAGCGCAAACGTGTCGCGATGACAAATGGCAATTTCTAGGCGAATTCCAGCAGCGCCGCCGCCCAGGTGAAGCCGCCGCCGAAGGTGGTCATGAGCACGCGCGAGCCCGGGCCCACGCGGCCCTCGGCCAGGGCGTCGGCCAGGGCGATGGGGGCCGAAGCGGCGGCGGTGTTGCCGTAGCGGTCCACGGTGATCATCACCTTGGCCTCGGGGCAGCGCAGGCGCTTGGCCACGCCTTCCATGATGCGCAGGTTGGCCTGGTGGGGGATGAAGAGGTCCACGTCGTTCATGGTCAGGGCGTTGCGGGCCAGGATGTCCTCGCAGACCTGGGTCATGTTTCGCACGGCGTTCTTGTAGATTTCGGGGCCGATCATCTCGATGAAGTGGTCGGCGTCCACGGTCTGGCCCAGCTTGTAGGGGTGGGCCGAGCCGCCGCCCTTCACGGTGAGCAGGGGGCCGAGCGCCCCGTCGCTCTGGATGATGATGTCGCGCACGCTGGCCTGGCCTGGCTTGGGCTCGCGGTTGGAGAGCACCACGGCCCCCGCGCCGTCTCCGAAGAGCACGCAGGTGGCGCGGTCGGCCCAGTTGGTGCGGCTGGTGACCACTTCCGAGGCGCACACCAGCACCACGGAGTCGGGCTTGCGCGCGACGGCGCCCATGGCGGTGTCCAGCGCGAAGAGAAATCCCGAGCAGGCGGCGGCGATGTCCATGCAGGCCAGGTTCTTGAGGCCCAGCTTGTCCTGGAGGGTGCAGGCGGCCGGGGGGCAGACGGTGTCGGGGGTGAAGGTCGCCACGTAGATGTGGCTCAACTCCCCGGCGGCGCGCCCGGCGTTGTCCAGGGCCGCGCGGGCGGCGTGGGCGGCAAGGTCGGTGCAGGCCTCGCCGGGGGCGACGATGCGCCGTTCCTTGATGCCTGTGCGCGTGGTGATCCAGTCGTCGCTCGTTTCCACGATGGATTCGAGGTCCGCGTTGGTGAGCACCCGTTGCGGGACGTAACGGCCGAAGCCTTCAAGCGTGAAGCGTGGCTGCATGGAGGGGGGGGGGGTGGTGTTAGCCGGCCTGGGCCGTGCGTTTGGTGTAGAGGGCGAAGTCCTTGTTGGCGGCCAGGCCTTCCTTGAGCAGGTGCGCGGTGTCCTTGCGCACGAGCTTCCCGGCCATGTCCACGGCGTTGGCGATGGCCTTCTGATTGGAAGCCCCGTGGCTGACGATGACGGTGCCGTTCAGGCCCAGCAGGGGCGCGCCGCCGTATTCGGCGTAGTCCATGAGGCGCGAGAAGCGCTTGAGCGCCGAGAGCGCCAGGGTGGTGCCGATCTTGGCGAAGAAGCCGCGGCGCAGCTCGCCCTTGAGGAGCCTCCCCAGGGACGAGGCCAGGCCCTCGGCCTGCTTGATGGCCACGTTGCCCACGAAGCCGTCGCACACCACCACGTCCACCTCGCCGGTGAAGATGTCGCGTCCTTCGATGTTGCCGACGAAGTTGAGCGAGCAGTGTTTGAAGAGGTCGAAGGCTTCCTTGACCAGCTGGTTGCCCTTGCCCTCCTCCTCGCCGTTGGAGAGCAGCGCCACGCGGGGCTCCTGGCAGCCGAGGAGCACGCGCGACATCACGTCCGCCATGATGCCGAACTGCATGAGGTTGATGGCCTTGCAGTCCACGTTGGCCCCGGCGTCCACGAGCACGCACGGGGAGCGCTCGGTGGGCAGGATGGTGACCAGGGCGGGCCGGTCCACCCCCTCGAGACGCCCGAGGGTGAAGAGGCTGCACGCCAGCACCACGCCGGTGTTGCCGGCGCTGATGAGCCCGTCCGCCTGCTCGCCGCGCACGAGGTTGCAGCAAACCTGGATGGAGGAGTCCTTCTTTTTGCGAAGGGCCTCCGAGGGCTTGTCGTGCATGTCCGCCACCTGGGTGGCGTGCACGATGCGCACAACGATGCCGCGCGTGTCGAGCTTGGAAAGCTCGGCGGCGATGCGCGGCTCGTCGCCCACCAACAGGAGGTCGTACTGCTCGCGTCTGGCGGCCTGGACCGCGCCGGGGACCACCACGTGGGGGCCGAAATCCCCCCCCATGGCGTCCACGGCGATGCGGGGCCGACTAGGACTGGGGTTCATCCCGCTTGAGCACCTGGCGGCCCTTGTAGGTGCCGCAGCTGGGGCACACGCGGTGGGGCAGGGTGGGCTCCCCGCAGGAGCACAGGATGACGTTGGGCGGGGTCAGGGCGTCGTGGGAGCGGCGCATGCCCTTGCGGGACTTGGAGACTTTCTTCTTGGGGACGGCCATTTCCGTATACCTCTATTTTTGGTCTTTCTTGGCGATGGTCAGCCCGCGCAGGGCGGCCATGCGCGGGTCCAGGTCGGTCCCGCCGCAGGGGCAGGGGCCGGCGTTGAGGTCCTTCCCGCAGGAGGGACACAGGCCTTTGCAGCCCTCGGAGCACAGCGGCTTCACGGGCAGCGTCAGCACGAATTCTTCCCAGAGCATTCCGGCCGCGTCAAGCTCCACGGTGCGCCCGGTGCGGCGCAAGAGCCCGGGCTCCACCTGCTCCTCTCCGGAGAGGGGTTCTTCCTCGAAGAGCTCGAAGGGCTGGTCCACTTCCACGGGGGTCGGGGCGGTGCAGCGGTCGCAGGGGGTTTCCATGCGTCCGGTCAGCCTGCCGGTCACGTGGACGCCGCGTTCCACGGGGGTTACGCGGAACGTGGCCGACAGGGGGGCCACTGCGCTGAAATCCATGTGGAATTCACGCAGGCCGACGGCCCAGAGTTCCGGGTCGTCCACGGTGAATTCGCGGCCCTCGGCCGGGATGTCGGTGATGTCCAGCCACAGTCCGGCCATGCTTCGTCCTCCGGGAAACAACGCCGAATAATCGTGCCCCGTGGTTCTGTCAACAAAAAGCTTGCCAGCCTGAAAAAGTGCGTGTAAGCATCGCTTCCCTTTGACGAGATTTTCATTTCCAGGGGCATCACCCTGTCTGGAGGTAGCGATATGTCCAAGGTCTGCGAAAACTGCGGGAAAAAGCCCCAGGTCGGCAACAACGTCTCCCACGCCAACAACAAGAGCAAGCGCCGCTTCGTGCCCAACCTGCGCCAGGTGCGCGCCCAGAAGGCCTCCGGCGAAGTCTGCACCATGACGGTGTGCACCCGCTGCCTGCGCTCCGGCGCGGTGGTCAAGCCCGTCGCGCGCGCCAAGGCCGAGTAGGGCCTTACGCCTCGAAGCCTTTCCAGGCCGGATCGGGAGTTCCCCGGTCCGGCCTTTCGCCGTTGGTGCGGCCTCAGTCCAGGTCCAGGATCACCGCGCCCGAGGGGAAGACTCCCCAGGCGGGCATGCCCTCTCTCAGTTCGCGGGCCTCTTCGCGCTCCACCACGGCGCACAGGCGCGTGCCGCCCGGCAGCTCCAGGATCACCTCGGCGGCCAGTTCGCCCAGGGTGACGCGCTCCACCCGCCCCGGGAAGGCGTTGGACGCGCCCGCGCGCGGCCTGTTGGCCCCGGGAAACACCGACACCCACGGGGCCTTCACCCGGGCCGTGGCCATCTTGTCGCGGGAGAGTTCCAGCACCTCGAGGCTGTCGTTGGTGATGAGCGCGCGCAGGGCGAACCCGCCCAGCGTCTCCAGCTCCACCAGTGACTGGATGTCGCCGCGCGCCACGCGCGCCACCCGGCCGTGGAAGGCGTTGCGCGCGCTGGTGCGGCGCGTGGCCTCGCGGCGCACGAAGCGCGAGAGGATGCGGCGCACGTCGTCGTCGGAGAAGTCCTGGCAGGCGGCCGTGAGGCTGGCCGTGGAGTGCCCCAGCAGGGCCTGCACCACCGCGAGGGGCACGTCGCTGCGCAACAGCTCGATGGCCCGGGACTTGCGCAGCGCGCTGGCGTTGGCCAGCTCCCTGGGGAGCCCGGCCTCCCGGCCGCGCTCGTAGAACTTCTTGCGCACGAAGCCCTGGTCCAGTTGGAGCATCCTGCCGCGCAGGGGGCGGCAGTCGGGGTGCTCCAGGCAGGCGCGCAACTCGGCCGCCGCGTCGGCGGGCAGCTCCACCCGGCGTCCGGGGGCCTCTCCTTGCCGCCCCAGGCTCACCATGCCTCGTTCCAGGTCAAGGTCCTCCAGGTCGTCCACGGCCAGCACCTCGCCCAGGCGCGCGCCCGTGTAGCGCAAAAGCAGATAGGCGGCCCACACCCGGCTGCGCGCCCGGCGCGCCCCCGGGGTCGCGGCCCCGGCGTGCCATGCCCGGAAGGCCCCGGTGAGCGCCTCCAATTGGAGCGGGTCCAGCCACTTGACGTCCTCGGGGATGGAGAACACCTTGCCCGGCGGGAGCCGGTCGGAGGCGTCGGCGGGGGCCGGATCGCGTGGGAGCATGGGGGACCTCCAGGAGTGTCATCCCAGTATAATCACTGTTTCCGCTAGACAAGTGATTCCGTCCGGGGTAGGCAAGAGTCACGTAAAAGAAAATAAGCGTGACGTAAATGCCCGGAGCCCGGCGATCCCAACGGCCACGAACGACATCAGGAGCGATCCCATGTACTTCCCGGCAGCAGGCATCGAGGTCAATCCGCTGGTCCCCCCCCTTGTGGCTCTGGTCATCTCGTTCGTCACGTCCATGGGGGGCGTTTCGGGGGCGTTTCTGCTCCTGCCGTTCCAGATGAGCGTGCTGGGGTACGTGAACCCCTCGGTGAGCTCCACCAACCAGCTCTACAACATCGTGGCCATCCCCAGCGGGGTGTGGCGCTTCGTGCGCGAGGGGCGCATGGTCTGGCCGCTCACGTGGGTGGTGGTGCTGGGCACGCTGCCGGGGGTGCTCATCGGGGCGGTGGTGCGCGTGACGTGGCTGCCGGACCCCGGAAGCTTCAAGGCCTTCGCGGCCTTCGTGCTGCTCTACGTGGGCGGGCGCATGGCCTGGGACCTCTGGAAGCGCAAGGCCCCGGCAAAGCCCGCCCCCACCGCGCAGGACCCCAAGGCCAAGGCGGACTGCCAAGGCCCCAAGGGCGCGGGGCTCGTGCACGTCACAGCGTTCACGCTATCGCGCCTGGCCTACGAGTTCCAGGGCGAGAGCTACTGCGTGAAGACCACGGGCATCTTCGGGCTGAGCTTCCTGGTGGGCATCGTGGGGGGCATCTACGGCATCGGCGGCGGGGCGATCATCGCGCCGTTCTTCGTGGCCTTCTACGGGCTGCCGGTGCACACGGTGGCCGGCGCGGCGCTCATGGGCACCTTCGTGACCTCCGTGGCCGGGGTGGCCTTCTACCAGGCCATCGCGCCCTTCTACCCCAATCTCTCGGTGGCCCCGGACTACACCCTGGGGGTGCTCTTCGGGCTGGGCGGCATGTGCGGCATGTACCTGGGCGCGCGCTGCCAGAAACACGTGCCCGCCAAGCTCATCAAGGGCATGCTGGCGGTGCTCATCGTGCTCCTGGCGCTACGCTACCTGAAGGAAGCCCTGTTCTAGGCCCCGGGGCGACGCCGTGTTCACCCCCGAGGCGGTGCTGGGGGCTGCCCGCTCCCTGTACGCTTGGCTCGCGCGGCGCGAGGTGGCGGTGTCCGGGGCGTGCCTGCGCTGCGGCGCGTGCTGCGAAAGCCTCTGCCTGACTGCCGAGGGGGGGCTTATCACCGTGCCCGAGCGCTTTGAGGCCCTGGTCCGGGAGGACCCGGGCTTCGCGCGCTTCCGGATCACGGGGCGCACGCCGACGGGCGTGTTGCTCTTCGCCTGCAACCTGCTGACGGACCGCCGCTGCGGCGATTACGCCAGCCGTCTGGCCCTCTGCCGCGACTACCCCCGCCCCTCCACCTGGCTGGCCGGGCACGACCTGCTGCCCGGCTGCGGCTTCCGCATCGAATTGAGGCGGAAATGTGAGAGGTTGCCCACATAGCGGTATGTGGGTTGCGCGGGATTCCGTTTTGTGGAGACTGTCTCCTGGACCCTGGCGAAAGTCCAAGGAGGACCCATGCATCGATTTCCCGAACCCCGACTGAAACTGCTCTCCCTGCCCAAGGCGCGTCCGACCACCGCCGAGATGGGCCGTGCCCTTGTCGCCGATCCCGAACTCGGCCGCTTCCTTTGCGAGCCTCCCGGCCTGCCCGGATGGGCTCTCCCGCCCGGACACGCCGAACGCCGTGAGGCGGCCTCGCGGCGTCTTGTGGCGTGGCTGGAGTCCGTCGATCCCCTGTTCGGCCCCACGGTCAACCTGCTGTTCGACGTGGTGGAGAGTTGGCCCGCCAAGGCGGAGACGGCCTTCTGGCGTGTGCTGATGGGCAACCCCGCGCAGCTTCTGGATGTCTATGCCGAGGTGCGCGACCTGGCCGAGGAGGAACTTTACCCGTTGGGCTGGTCCGGACAGGCCGGTTCCCTGCGCGAAGGGCGCCAAACCCAGGGAGGCCGCCATGGGCGTTGAAGACATTGACAACATCGAGACGCCACTGGCAGACAGTCAGTCGAACTCGTTCAGCGAAAACGATACAGGTTCTGCCGGATTGGGGCTGGACACATCCGATGGATGGCGTCTTACGGGCGGCGACGGCGGCGAGCCGTCATGGACCGCCCCGAGCCTGACGCACACCCTGGGGCCGGGCCGCCGGGAGAAGCTGGCCTCGCTCTTCTCGGGCAGCTACGACCCGAAGCAGGCCCGCCTGGAGTCGCTTTCCAAGGGCGTCACCGGGTACGAGATGAAGAAGGAAGAGCCCCTGATCGGCCCCGACGGCGGCATGGTCGGCAGGGGGATCAAGGCGGCCGGTGACTGGTATCTAGACTACGTGGACAACAACAAGGGCGGCCTGGACAACGTCATGAGGGACAAGCTCACGCCGCACGATTGGGCCGTGGATATGCTGGAAACGGGTTCGCGTGGGCTGTTGACGCGGTGGACGGGGATCGAGACGGATTTCACGCCGCGATATGCTGGAAACAGAGTGCTTCAATTCGGCCTGTCGCCCATCAAGATGCTCGGAGGCGCACAGTCGTATTTGAAGGGCGCGGCAGGCAGTCTGATCTCGCCGACGCAAGCTCTCGTCCAGGGCGCGCGAGCTTGGGGAGGCGAGGAGATCAAGCCGAAGGAAGCTGCCAGTGGCGCGGCTTCGCTGTGGAAGGCCGGTGTAGGCGTCACGCGGGGCGTAGGATCGTCCACGACGCTGCAGGCCCAAGACCTGATGGACAAGTACATGAACGCAGGGTCGGCCACCGGGAAGGCCTTGGAGAATCAACGCTGAACAGAATGACGGACAGCCGGTCCACGGTTTGCGGGCCGGCTGTCCGCAAGGGTGCGAACTATGCGTGCATTGGGTGGGCTGCTGTGCGTCATGGTGACGGCATTTGTTTATTGTTTGGCAGTGTCACCGTGTATGGCCGCGATTAAATCAGAACAGGATGTTAGAAAGTACATCGAATCAAGAGGTGATTACCTTGAAAGGCTTTACGCGATTAGGAAGGAGAACATTAGATTGGGGTTGCAAGAGGAGTCAATGGCTCTTGACAGGTCTAGAGACGCAATCCGTTGCCAAGCGTTCGTCAATGCAGGCCTGGTAGGCTATGTTGCGGAATTGATAAATTATTCAGATGTTGTGGCGTGGACGTTCTTCCTAGATAGTCTGATTTCTTGGAAAACACAGACTGATTTTCGTTTTGACAAAAGCCTTGTCGCGACGATGTATGCCAAGAGAGACGATATGGAGCGCCGGATCGACGTTGTCCGGGATACATTCGTCAAGGACGAGGAACTGCGGAACATCCTGAAGGGATTCAGAGGTCATGTTAAAGACCTGTTGGATCGGTGGCCATACGCCTCCAGCGAAATGGGGACGCCGGGCGAAGATGTTTTCTCAGGGTTGGGCCAGAAGTATCTTGATTTGGAGCGCGCGTCCCAGGAGGCGATCTCCACGTTCCAGAACATAAGTATGCGGTTTGACCCGTTGTCAGGTGGCTTCAGTATGGACGGTGATCAGTGCGTTGAGCCGCTTATCATTCATGGCATGACGCAACGCCTGGCGCTGCGCATCCACAGCGTGATGACCATGGCGCTTCTCTACGGAGTCACGCAGCACTACAAGGATATCCCTGAAGTCAAGGCGCAGGAAGCGTATGCCGTGGCTGGGTTGAACTTCATGTTGTTCGATTTCGAGGAAAGCGAAAAAACAGCCCGGCAGATCGGAGAGCTAGGCAACAACCCCGCCGTCCGTAAGGCAGCAGCCGAATTCAGGGCGCAGTACGCCACATGGCGCGCGGCACTGGACGCCGCCCTGGCCAGCGACGGGCTGGCCCTGCCGGGGGACAAGGCCCAGTAGACGCGGAACGCCCGGCGCTCCACGCGGGAAGGCCGGGCGTCGCGAAATGCCTTCCGGTGCGGCCGGTCTAGCAGCCGGGGCCGCCGTCCTCCACCACCTGGCCGTCTTCCATCACCACGGTGCGGTCCGCGAGCTTGGCGTACCCCAGGTCGTGCGTGACCATCACCACGGCCACGCCGTCGCGGTGCACGTCGCGCAGCAGTTCGATCACGGCGTCGCCGTTCTTCTTGTCCAGGCTGCCCGTGGGCTCGTCGGCGAAGAGCACCGAGGGGCTCTTCACCAGCGCCCGGGCGATGGCCACGCGCTGCTGCTCGCCGCCGGAGAGCTTGCCCGGCAGGCGCTCCTCCTTGCCCGCGAGGCCCACGCGCGCCAGGCACTCCCTGGCCTTGTCCCGCGTCTCCCCGCTCACGGGGCGCAGGCTGTTCATGTAGGGCAGCATCACGTTCTCCAGGGCCGTCAGGTAGGGCAGCAGGTGGTGCAGCTGGAAGATCATGGAGAAATCGCCGTGGCGCAGGGCGTTCAGTTCGCCCTCGCCCATGGCCGACACCTCGCGCTCGCGGTAGAGCACGCGGCCCTGGTCCGGCCGAAGCAGCGAGGAGAGCACGTTCAAAAGCGTGGACTTGCCCGAGCCGGAGCGGCCCACCACGCAGGCGAACTCGCCCGCGCCCACGCAGACGGAGACGTCGCGCAGCACGGGCGTGTCGCCGAAGGATTTCGAGACGTTCAAGGCTTGCAGCATGGTCGTTATCCTCTGGGCGGACCCAGGTTAGAGCATCACCAGGGCCTGGCTGGGCTCGGTGTTGGCGGCCTTCCAGGCCGGGATCACGGAGCTCAGGCACGAGACCAGGGCCACGCCGCCCAGCGTGGCCGCCAGGTGCAGGGGCTCCATGGAAAGGCTCGACTCCTTGGCCAGGTCCAGCATGTCCATCACCTTGAGGCTCACCCCGAAGCCGCCGAAATAGCCGATCAGCCCGGCCGCCATGCCGATGATCAGGGCCTCCACGCTGAAGATCGAGAACACCGCCGCCCGCGAATACCCCAGCGAGCGCAGCACGCCGATCTCGTGCTTGCGCTCGTTCACCGAGGCCAACAGCGACAGGGCGATCATGAAGCAGGCCGTCACCAGCAGGATCACGCTCACGATCAGCGCCAGGTGTTGCACGAAATGGATGGTGTACATGCGGCTCTTCACCACCTTCTGCATGGCCACGATGTCCACCTCGGGCAGCACCTGCTGGATCTGGGCCACGATCTCGTCGATGGGGCAGCCCGAACACAGCGCCGCCACCTCCGCGAAGTGGATGGCCCCGGGCTGGCCGAAGGCCGCCTGGAGGTCGGCCAGGCCCGCGAAGACCACGTTGTCGTCCTCGGAGCCCGAGGGCGTGAGCACCCCGGCCACCGTGAAGCGCGTCCCGTTGGCCTCGAAGGAGTCGCCGGGCCGCAGGCCCAGGGCCTGCGCCGCCTTGGCCCCGGCCAGCACCTCGCCGGGGGCGTCGGCCGGGCGGCCCTCGAAGCCCCAGTAGCTCTTGATCATCAGCTCCTCGGGCCAGTCCACGCCGATCATGGCCACGGAGCGCCCGGCCACCTTGGCCAGGGCCATGAACTTGGGGGCCACGGCCGCAATGCGCTCCTTGAGTTCGATGGAGCGCACCCGCGCCACCTGTTCGGCCGTGAGGTGCTTCGCGTCGAAGGCCACGCTGCCCAGGCTGAAGCCGCCGTAGCCCACCGAGAGCGTTTCCACCCGGGGCTGGAGCAGGATGTTTGCGCCGTAGGCCGTCAGCTTCTTCTCCATGGAGTCGCCCACGGCCGTGGACACGTAGTTGAGCGCCACCACCGAGCAGATGCCCAGGGCGAACACCATCGTGAGCAGCAGCGTGCGCGCCAGCTTGCGCCGCAGCGTGCGCGCCGGAAGCGTGAGGAGGTTCATGGAAGCACGCCTACTTGAAGTACTTCACGCCGGCTGCGAGTTCGGCTTTGGGGATCACCACCATGTCGCCCTCCACCTTGGAGGCGACGGGATGCGGGTTGCAGCCGCCCTTCACCAGGCTCACGCGCGACACGTGGAACTTCATGCCGCAGTTCACGCACACCATGAACTCGCCCTGCTGCTTGTAGCCCTTCTTCTCGGGGTAGCAGACGTCGCAGGCGTCCAGGGCCACGCGCACCGTGCCGTCGGGGGCCTTGATCAGGAAATATTTCACCGTCACGCCGCCCTCGTCGTGCTTGTAGAACTTGGCCGTCTCGCTCACGTCCTTGAGTGGGATGCGCACCGAGTCGTCGGCGGCGGAGGCTGCAAAGGGGAGCGACAGAAGAAGCGTCAGGGTCAGGAGCAGGCGTTTCACGCGGGGTACCTCTCGGGATGGGATGTTGGCTCACTGCGGGCGGCCGTGCGCCGCCGGGTAAACCCGACCGCACTTGCGGGAATCGTGCCGGATTGCAAGGGCTCTAGATTGCGCGTGTTTATTGTCGATGTGCAATGCTTGTGCAAACCTCTTGCACGTCGGAACGTCCCACGCCGGGCCGCGCGCGTTGACACGCCTCCCCCGGGGCGCTAACCACCCGGCCACCAAGCATCCCGGAGGCCCCATGAACGTCGTCACCCGCTTCGCCCCCAGCCCCACCGGCCAGCTGCACATCGGCGGCGCGCGCACCGCCATCTTCAACTGGCTCCTGGCCAGACAGGCAGGCGGCCGCTTCGTCCTGCGCATCGAGGACACCGACACCCAACGCTCCGTCGCCGCCTACACCGACGGCATCCTCGCCTCCATGACCTGGCTCGGCCTCGACTGGGACGGCGAACCCATCTACCAGTCGCAGCGCTTCGACGTGTACAACGCCGCCATCGACCGCATGGTGGAAGCAGGCACCGCCTACTGGTGCTCCTGCTCCCCCGAGGAAGTGGACGCCATGCGCGAGACCGCCCGCGCCCAGGGCCGCAAGCCCAAATACGACGGACGCTGCCGCGAACGCGGCCTCGGCCCCGGACCGGGACGCGTGGTGCGCCTCAAAGCCCCCCTCACGGGCGTGACCCTCGTGGACGACCTCATCCGCGGCCCCGTCTCCTTCGACAACGCCGAACTCGACGACATGATCCTGCGCCGCTCCGACAACACCCCCACCTACAACCTCGCCGTGGTGGTGGACGACGCCGAAATGGGCATCACCCACGTGGTGCGCGGCGACGACCACCTGAACAACACCCCCAAGCAGATCCTCATCTACAAGGCCCTGGGCCTGGCCCTGCCCGCCTTCGGCCATGTGCCCATGATCCTCGGGCCGGACAAGAAGAAGCTCTCCAAGCGCCACGGGGCCACCGCCGTCTTTGAATATTCCGACGAAGGCATCCTCCCCGAAGCCATGCTCAACTACCTCGTGCGTCTGGGCTGGGCCTTCGGCGACCAGGAAATCTTCACCAAGCAGCAGCTCCTCGACGCCTTCTCCATCAAGGCCCTGGGCGCTTCCGCCTCGGTCTTTGACCGCGAAAAGCTCCTCTGGCTCAACCAGCACTACATCAAGGAAGCCCCCCTCGACCGGCTCGCCCAGCTCCTGGCCGAGGCCCTGGCCCGGCGCGACCGCCCCGGCGCGGACCAGGAATACCTCAAGCGCTTCATCCCCCTGCTCCAGCCGCGCTCGCGCACCATCGTGGAGATGGCCGAGCAGGCCGAAATGTTCGTGGACGACGCCCCCGCCATGGACCCCCAGGCCCAGGCCAAGTTCCTCACCGAAGAGGTGAAGCCCCACCTGGCCGCCCTGGCCGCCATCTTCCAGGCCGCCGACGACTTCCGCCAGGAACCCTTGGAAGCCGCCGCCAAGGCCTGGCTTGATGAGAACGGCCTGAAATTCAAGGCCGTCGCCCAACCCCTGCGCGTGGCCCTCACCGGACGCACCGCCTCCCCCGGACTCTTCGAGATGATCGAGGCCATGGGCAAGGAGCGCGTCCTCGAAAGGCTCGGCCGACTCTAGCCCCGTCCCCGCACGGGCTCCGCCCCGTCCCCGCACGGGCTCCGCCCTGGACCCGCCGGGCTCCGCCCGGACCCGCCAGGGCTCCGCCCTGGACCCGCCGGGGGGAGTGCCTCCCCCCGGACCCCGGCAATTGCTTCGCGGGCTTCACCGGGTAAGGCGTCGTCGAGCGGGCGGCTGCCGCCGCTCTTCGCCCGGGATTTCGCCCAAAACCGCGAAATCCCGGGCGAGGGGGCTGTGACGCTTCGCGTCAGGGGATTGTGTGCAGGATCATTCCCTGTAGATTTGTGGGTGATATCCGTTACGCGTCACCGCTCGCGACGAAGGCGGGCCGCTGTCCGGAGCAGGGGGGCTTTGCAGCCCCTAAGTAACTCTCGCATACCCCGTTATCGGGGTTTGTCATTAGGCCGCAAGGGTTGCGCCCCCTGGGCTCCCTTCTCCGCTCCGCAGCGGTGTCACATGGCCCGGCGTCCCCGGACATCTACGGCCCGGGCTGATGTGTTTTTTATCAAAAATTACCCACATGGCGCTATGTGGGGTGATATTTCTTTCCGCTTGCATAGAATCCCCTAAAACAAATAGGAGGATTTTATGCCGTTAATCAAACTTTTCGGAAACGGTCTTCTGGGATAGACCCAGACGGACAGCCGGGATGAGCCCGGCAGGGCGTCGGGTCCCTACGGTGCTGCCCGGGGCGGGCTTCTGTCATGGGGCAGGATGCAACCGGACGGAGCGTTGTTGGGCGGCTCGTTGTTGGGCGGAACAGGCCCAATGGCCTTTGGTGGCGGCGGGACGAGTCTGGCCGCGTCCGGAACGCAGGCGGCCCCGCCTCGGCCCGCCTGGTCCGCCGGGCGGCCGGAATCCCCGGACCAGGAGGACGACATCGCCCGGCCCCTGGAAGAGTTCCCCCACGGCAGGCCGCCGCTCACCCGGGATCAGACGGTGCGGGCCTACGCCCGCATGATGGGCGTGCACCCCTCGGAGGTCGATCCCGAGAAAATGGAATTGAAGCGCGACATCCGCTTCGAACCCGTCCAGCGCCGCGAACGCGGGATGTACGGGGGCGACGCCGAGCCCGGCCCCTTCAACGAACCCTACGACCCCGAATCCGACGCCGTGCGCGGCGGCAACTGGAAGCGCCTGGACCCGGACCTGGCCGGACGCGTCCGGGAGCGCATCCAAGGCACGCGCTTCGAGGGCATGGACCTGGACGGGCTGAAAATCCACGACTCGGAGAAGCCGTGGTACATGCCTGGGTTCGCAGGGGGGATTACCCTGGAGAACCACATCTACATCGACCCGAGCGGGTTCGATGGGAATAGGTTCGATCCTGGCGGTAGGCAGGAGGACTTTGACGTACTGTTGGAGGAGGTCATCCATTCGGGCCAGTACCAGTCCGGCATGACACGGGCCGGTTATCTCTGGGACGCTTTCCGCCGGGGGGGATACGAGCACAGTGCGTACGAGCGCGAGGCCAAGGATATTGCAATCCCCGGTTGGCGTGAAAGGACCGGATACAAAGAGCCGGAAAAGCCTTCCGGCGAGGCGAGCGGCCTGCGTCCGTCGTCGGGCGAGGGTTACAACAAGTAGTTTGGCCTTTCGGATGCCCTAAGGTGGCGGTTCACGCCACCTTAGGGCGTTTATGGAAATGCCGTATGGATGGTTCTGAACGTTACAGAATGTTCATCGTCTGCATAAGGAAGCGAGCAATGTTTAGCAAGGTTCGGAGTCTTTTGTTGTATTTGTTTTTTACTTGCATCGTGTTATCATTGTCTGCGTGCATCTTTTATTCAAATCCGGACCGTGACAAACGCTGCAAAGAATTTCAATCGTATCTAAATTATGCAACGGCAAAGGGGCGTTTAGAAGAAGATGGGGCGCCAATCGATAGATATTATGAGGCATACATGTGCGTTGCTGTCTATGCGCATCACAAGCCTCCAGTCAACTACTTCTTCGTGAGGCCGCAAGAGACCGTTCCTGTGCTCAAACGTAAAATTCCATTCACCCGCAGCGACATGGAGATTCTCATCATCTCGCGCATTCTTCAGAACATCCAGAAGGCGGGGTCGGTCAACGTCACCTGCGATAAAGAACTGCTCGATGCCTGGAAGGCAGTGATCGACAAGATGCGCCCCTCGGACCTGGCCAATGCGGCCTGGTCGTTCTACCAGACCACGTTGGCCGCGCCCGGACCGCCCTGCGGGCAGTGACGGGTGCGGGCATTCCCCGCCCTGTCGCGTCCTCTCCGGTGAAGCCCGCGAAGCAACTCGGGAGTCCAGAAGGCGCAGCCCTTTGGCCGCCGGAGGCTTCTTCCCCGACCGCCCTGCCGCTCGATCCCGTCGCGCCTTCCGCCGTCTCCCCCCTCACGCAGCCATCGCGCAGGCAGGTCTTCTTCAGCGCGGCAGGGCGTCCTGCCGGAGCACCTTGCAGTCCTGCCCGCCGGTGGCGCCGCAGAATTCCAGGGCCTTGGCGGCTGCTTCCTCGGCGGTCCGCTTGCCGCCGGCCCAGCCCATGTAGCCTTTGGGGTTCATGGCGAAGGCCTTGTTGGGCGACGCGTCGAGGTAATCGCCGAACATCGCGCGGCCCTTCTCGGAGAGGTTGGGGGGCGGTGTTCCCTGGATTCTGTCCACCGCCAGCAAGGGCTTGCGGGGCGGCGCGCCGACGCGGGCGAGGAAGTCGTCCAGGATGGGCGTCCACTGGGGGATGCCCTTGCGGGAGAAGAAATAGTGCCCGTCCTCCCCGAAGGGGGGCACGATCAGCAGTTCGGCCTTGCCGCCGGAGGAGGTGAAGGCGCGGTGGATGTCCCGGGCAAGGGCGGGGCCGAAGAAGTGGTCGTTCTCGGAATAGACGAAGAGCATGGGGATGCGCGCGGTGCGGCCGAATTCCGCGAAGGCCTGCACGAGGCGTTCGGGCTTGTTCACGGTGTCCGGGGCCGAGGAGCCCTTGCCGCCCGCGAAGCTGACGGCGGCGATGAGCCCCGGGGGAGGGTCGGCGGCCAGGGCGGTGACGGAAAATCCGCCGGTGGAGGCCCCAACG
The DNA here is from genome assembly GCF_013019105.1 of Fundidesulfovibrio magnetotacticus. NCBI lineage: Bacteria > Pseudomonadati > Thermodesulfobacteriota > Desulfovibrionia > Desulfovibrionales > Desulfovibrionaceae > Fundidesulfovibrio > Fundidesulfovibrio magnetotacticus. The sequence continues at coordinate 37,389 of NZ_BLTE01000019.1, read as the reverse complement.
CAGACGACTTTCCGGGGGTCGACATAGGGTTTTTCCTGCATCACGCGGATGGCCTCCCGGATGTCCTGGGCGGCCACGCGGCCGGAGGCGGCGTATTCGGGGGCCTCGGCCTTGCCGGAGCTTTCGGCGTAGTCGCCGCCGGACGCGCCGAAGGCGCGGCGCATGAAGACGAGCACGCAATAGCCCCGGCGGGCCAGTTCCTCGGCCTCGCGCGTGCGGCTCAGCGGCGTCATGGACGGGCGTTCGTTGCGGTCGCGCGGGGTGCCGTGACAGATCACGATCAAGGGATGGCGCTCCTGGTCGGCCGGGCGGACGATGAGCGCTTCAAGGTTCGCCGGGGCGCGCTCCGGGCCGAAACGGGCGGGCAGCATGGTCTGTTCGTAGACCAGGGCGCCGCACAGGGCCTGGACGGGCCAGAGCATCAGCAGCATCAGGATGAACACGCGGCGGACAAGGATCATGCAAACACCTCCTGCAACGTGCACGGGAATCTACCATGCGCGCGGCCGGACGGGAAGACGGGCGGGAGGGCGGCGGTCCTGCGCCGGTGTGCTGGCCCCCTGCGCGGACCTCGCGGCAGACCGATTTGAAGACGATCTGCCGCGAGGTCCGCGCAGGAGGTCGGCTCGCAGTCACAGGACACCACGGCGCAGCCGGTGAAGCCCGCGAAGCAACTGCCGGGGTTCGGGGGGAGGCTCTCCCCCCGGCGGGAGAGTGCAGAGAGGGCGGAGCCCTCTTTGCCCGCCGGAGGCTTCTTCCCCGCCACCCTGCGTCTCAACGAAAAGGCCGCCGCGGTCGTGCAGACTGCGGCGGCCTTGTGTCCGCGCGGGTGCGCGCGCGTCTCTATTCGTGGAAGTCGTAGGTGCGGAAGCCCTGTGTCTTGCACATGTTGTCGCGTTCGGCGTCGCGCAGGTCGGCCTGGATCATTTCGGCGACCATCTGCTCGAAGGTGATCTTGGGGGTCCAGCCGAGCTTTTCGCGTGCCTTGGCGGGGTCGCCCAGGAGGGTCTCCACTTCGGTGGGGCGGAAGTAGCGCGGGTCCACGGCCACGAGGCATTTGCCGGTTTCGGCGTGGTAGGCCTTCTCTTCGACGCCTTCGCCTTCGAAGCGCAGGGGGATGCCCAGTTCCTTGGCGGCGGCCCGTACGAAGTCGCGCACGCTGTACTGCACGCCGGTGGCGATCACGTAGTCGTCGGGGGTGTCCTGCTGGAGCATGAGCCACATCATCTTCACGTAGTCGCGGGCGTGTCCCCAGTCGCGTTTGGCGGAGAGGTTGCCCAAAAAGAGGGTGTCCTGGAGCCCCAGCTTGATGCGGGCCATGGCGCGGGTGATCTTGCGGGTGACGAAGGTTTCGCCGCGCAGGGGGGACTCGTGGTTGAAGAGGATGCCGTTGCAGGCGTACATGCCGTAGGCTTCGCGGTAGTTCACCGTGATCCAGTAGCCGTAGAGCTTGGCCACGGCGTAGGGGCTGCGGGGGTAGAAGGGGGTCTTCTCGGTCTGGGGCGTTTCCTGGACCAGGCCGTAGAGTTCGGAGGTGGAGGCCTGGTAGATGCGCGTTTTCTGCCCGAGGCCCAGGATGCGCACGGCTTCGAGGATGCGCAGGGTGCCCAGGGCGTCGCAGTTGGCGGTGTATTCGGGCGTCTCGAAGGAGACGGCCACGTGGGACTGGGCGGCGAGGTTGTAGATTTCGTCCGGCTGGATCTGCTGGATCACGCGGATGAGGTTGGTGGAATCGGTGAGGTCGCCGTAGTGCAGGATGAACTTGCGGCCGTCGACGTGGGGGTCCTGGTAGAGGTGGTCGATGCGGTCGGTGTTGAAGAGCGAGGAACGGCGCTTGAGTCCGTGGACCTCGTATCCCTTGCCGAGCAGCAGTTCGGCCAGATAGGCCCCGTCCTGGCCGGTGATGCCCGTGATGAGGGCTTTCTTGTGGCTCATGCTATGGTCTCCTGATGGGAAGTCTTTTGTTCGGCGCGCACCATGGCGGCAGCCACTTCGGGCATGGCCATGGTGGCGCGCCAGCCCAGCTTCTCCTGGGATTTCGCTGGATTGGCGCGGCTCACGAGGATGTCGGAGGGGCGCAGGAGGCCCGGATTGCGGTCCACGTGGTCGGCGTGGTCGAGGCCGAGCTCGGCGAAGACCCGGACGATGAAATCCTGGAGGGAGAAGCTCCGGCCGGTGGCGATCACGTAGTCGCCGGGTTCGTCCTGCTGGAGCATGCGCCACATGGCGTCCACATATTCGCCTGCCCAGCCCCAGTCGCGCACCACGTCGGTGTTGCCCAGGCTCAGGCGCTCGCCGGACCCGCCGGCGATGCGGCAGGCGGCGGCCACGATCTTGCGCGTGACGAAGCGTTGCGGACGCAGGGGCGACTCGTGGTTGGAGAGGATGCCGGAGCAGGCGTAGAGCCCGTAGGCTTCGCGGTAGTTGGCCACGGCCCAGTGGGCGGCGGCCTTGGCCACGGCGTAGGGGCTGCGGGGTCGGAAGGGGCTCTCCTCGTCGGCGGGGCCGGGGGCGTTGCCGAACACCTCGGTGGAGCAGGCGTTGTAGAGGCGCACGGGTTTGCCCAGCAGGCGCAGGAGTTCCAGGATGTTCAGGGTGGCGGCGGCCACGGACTCGAAGGTCTCCAGGGGCTGCTCGAAGGAAAGGCCCACCGAGCTTTGCCCCGCGAGGTTGTAGATCTCGTCGGGCTCGCAGCGCTCCACTGCCTGCCAGAGCCCCCGGAAATCGGTGACCGAGGCCGAGTGGATGGTCACCCGGTCCGCCACGCCCAGGGCGGCCAGGCCCGAGCGGTTGGCCATCTGGGCGTCACGCGAGGTGCCGGCCACGCGATAGCCTTTGTCGCACAGAAGCCTGGAGAGGTAGGCCCCGTCCTGGCCGGTGATGCCGATGATGAGGGCGGATTTCATGCTGGGTCCGGGAGTTGACGTTTGGCGGCTTTTCTTGGGCCAAACGTAGGGCGCTGTCAATGGCGACCCGATGCGCTGTTGTGCAAATCGATGTGCAAAGAGTTGCACATTGCGTTTGATCGGTCCTTTCAAAAGTCGTAGGTTGCAGTAAATATTGATGTAATTTTGTGGCACGCTTGCTGCTAAATGGGTTCGGCGGCCGACGAGACCCGGTCCGCCACAGCACGCCGCGCCCTGGCGCGGCGTGATGGACGAATCCAAGGAGAACACCATGAAATCGCGTCTTGCCTTGTCGATCCTGGCCCTGGCGGCTGTGGTGGCTTTCGGGTCCCTGGCCGTCGCCCGTCCCGGCGGCGGGTTCCACGCCTGGCTTTCCAACCTGCCCCAGGAAAAGCAGGAGCAGGTGGCCAAGCTCTACGCCGAAGGCCGCCAAAAGCTCTACGATCTGGAGAGCCGCAAGTGGGCCAAGCAGGCCGAAATGAACGCCCTGCTCGTGCAGCCCAAGCCGGATTCGGCAAAGATCGACGCCCTGGCCAAGGAGATCGGCACCCTTTCCTCCATGGTCTACCAGGAGCGCGTTGCCCTGCAGCAGCGCATCCTCAAGGAGACCGGCGTGAACATGCCCCTGGCGGGCGGGCCCGGCGGCGGCTACGGCCAGGGCTGCGGCGGTCCCGGCGGCGGTTACGGAAGGGGCATGGGCATGGGCTACGGCCCCGGCTGCGGCGGCCCCCAGGCGGCACAGCCCCAGGCCGACCAGCTGCCCCCCTGCTGCCAGACCCCCGGCCAGCAGACCCCGCAAGCGCCCGCGCAATAGTTCCTGTCCACCTCACCCCCCTCACCTCGGGAACCCCGCCCCCCATCGGCGGGGTTCCCCCTCATCCCTGGCCCGGCGATTGCCATGCACGCCCCCGAGGTATAAACCGCCCAAAGGCCCGGCCTCCTGCGGCCGGAGCGTTTCAACCCCGGGAGCCCGCTCATGATCCGACGTCTTCTCTGGCTTCTCAGTTCCTTCGCCATGGCAGGCGTGATCGCCTCCGCCCTGGCCCTCTTCGCGGGACCCTCCGCGGAAGTGGCCCAGTGGTCCGGCTGGACCTTTCTTGGTCTGTCCCATCCCAGGTGGCAGGCCCTGCACATGGGCCTGGGCGTTCTGCTGGCCCTGGCTTGGCTGGCCTCGCTCATCCCCTGCGGTCGCCGCGTGATGGCCCCTGCCCAGGGCGAGGGCGACTTCGGCCCCTCCCTGGCCGTGGCCTGCATCGTTTTCGTGGCCTTCGCCGCCGCCTCGGCCCTGCTTCTGCCGCCGGGCGGCACCCTGAGCGCGCTCTCGGGGTCGCTCAAGAAGTGGCACGCCAAAAGCTTCGGGGAGCCCCCCCTGGCCGGAGCGGCCGACATGGCCCCCACGGAACTGGCCAAGCGACTGAGCCTCGACCCCGGCAAGGCCCTCACCAACCTCGCCGTGCACAACGTGCGCCTGAGCTCCCCCGACGCCACCCTGGCCGAAATCGCACGCCAGAACGGGCTCGTGCCCGCCGCCGTCTACGAGACTCTGCGCGGCGGCCGCGAGGCCAGGCTCCCCGCGCCCGCCGCGCAGGCCGAGGCCCCCAGGCCCCAGGCCCCGCCGCCCCCGGCCCTGCCCGCAGACCCGCCGCCGGGCCTGGGCCGCCTCAAGCTGGCCGACGTGTGCGAGCAGTACGGCATGAACCTCCCGCGCGCCGTGGAAACCCTGGCCAAGGCGGGCATCAAGGCCTCCGGCGACATGACCCTGCGGCAGATCGCCCAGTCCAACCTCATGTTGCCCGTGGAGGTCTACGACGCCCTGCGCGGCACGCCCCAGGCCGTCCAGACGCCCCAGGCCGTCCAGGCTCCGCCTCCCGCGCCCGCGGCGCAGCCCGCGCCCGCGCCCGCTCCGGCCCCGGCTCCGGCTCCGGCACCCGAAGTCCCGCACGGGATGCAGCCGCCCATGCCTGCGCCGCCCCTCGTGGCGCCGCAGCCGCCCGCCCAGCAGGCCCCGGCAGCCGTACCCGTCCCCGAGGGCCTGGAACGCATGACCCTGGCCGCCTTCTGCCGCGACCACTCCCTGGACACCGCCCAGGCCCTGGCGCGCCTCAAGGCCAAAGGCATCGTGGCCTTCTCGGACATGACCTTCCGCGAACTGGCCATCGAGAACAACCTCACTCCCGAGCAGGTCATGGAACTGCTTGTGAGGTAACGCCATGGACGTCTCCGCCCCCAGAGCCCCGCGCAGCCTCCCGGCCCTTGCGGCCCTGGCCCTGGTGCTCATGGGGGCGGCCCTCTCGGTGATCACCTGGCGCAACCTCGAAGCCCAGCGACGCGTCATCGACCAGCACGCCCTCTTCGCCGCGCGCACCATCCTGCGCGGCGTGGAGGCCAACTTCATGCGCCTGCTCCCCCACCTGGGACGCATGCCCCGCGACCAGGCCGTGGAGCGCCTCGAAGACCTGCTGCGCGAGGTGGTCGAATCCGGCGACCTCCTCTTCCTGGGCATCTACGGCGAAGACGGCGAACTCCACGTCTCCTCCGCCCCCAGGCACGCCAACAACTCACTGCGCGCGCCACTGGACCAGGACGCCCTGGCGGACCTGGCCATCACCGGCGAATGGTTCGGCACCCTGCCTCTGGGCGGACTGACCATGCTGGGCTACGCCGCACGCATGCGTCCCGGCATGGCCAGGCTCTGCCCGGCCACCCCCGAGACGCCCCCGGGCCAGGAAGCGCCACCCGTCTACTTCCTCGTGGGCCTCTCCCTGGACGAACACTACGCCCAGTACAACGCCATGCGCACCGCCGCCCTCATGCAGACAGGCTTCGTGCTGGGCGCGGCCGCACTGGTCTGGGTGCTCCTGGTGGCCCTGCTGCGCCGGCGCGAACAGTCCAGACGCCTCGTGCGCCTGGAACACTTCCACTCCCGCCTGCTGGACTCACTCCCCGAAGCCCTCCTCACCGTGGATGCGCAGGGCTTCGTCTCCGCCGCCAACCCGGCCGCCGCGGCCCTCCTGGGCCCCAACCTGCCGGGGCGAGACTTCGCCTCGCTCCCCCTCGCCGCCGCGCTGCAGACCGGACACCCGGAACCCCAGCCCTGGAAGCAGCTCGACCTCGACGGACGCAACCTCGAAGTGCTCGTCGCGCCTCTCGAAGATGAAACCCTCCTCCTTCTGCGAGATCGCACCAAGCTGCGCTCGCTCGAGCGCGACCTCGAACAGTCCCGCCACCTCGCCGCCGTGGGACGCCTCGCCGCCGGCGTGGCCCACGAAATCCGCAACCCGCTTTCCGCGTTGCGGGGCTTCTCCCAGTTCTTCGCCGCCAAGCTCAAAGGCAAGGACCCCGAGGAAACCTACGCCAACACCATGGTCCAGGAAGCCGACAGACTCGGCCGCGTGGTCACCGATCTGCTCTACCTCGCCCGGCCCAGGCCCTCCGAGCCCGCACCCGTCCACCTCCCGGAACTGGCCGCGGAACTCGAGACCCTCCTGCGCTTCGACTTCCAGCGCGCCCAGGCCTCCTTCGAAACCGACCTCAAGGCCGACACCGCCGTCGCAGACCGCGACGGCCTCAAACAGGCCCTCATCAACCTCATCCTCAACGGCCTCGCCAGCCTCCCCGAACACGGCGGCGTCATCACCCTCGCCAGCCGGGAAACCCCCGACGGGGTGAGCCTGAGCGTCATCGACACCGGCCGGGGCATGGAACCCGAAGAAAAACGCCGCGCCCTCGAACCCTTCTTCACCACCCGCAAGGAAGGCTCCGGACTGGGGCTGGCCATCGTCCACAAAATCGTCCGCGACCACCTGGGACAACTCCATATCGACTCCGAACCAGGACAAGGCGCCGCCGTCACCCTGACCTTCCGGCACGCGCCGCTCCGGGAACAGCAACCATGAACCGGGCAACGACCGCGCGAAGCGCTGTCGGGAGGCGCGACAGGGCGGCCAAGAGTGGGACCCCAAGCGGGCAAAGGCTGCCGGGGAAGAAGCCTCCGGCGGGCAAAAGCGGCCGGAGAATATGCCTCCGGCGGGCAAAGGGCTACGCCCTCTGCACTCCCACTCCGCTTCGCGGGCTTCACCGGCGACGACAGTCTTGTCGGCAAGGCCCTTGCGGCTGCGCCGCCATTCGCGCGGGAATTCGTGCAAAGCCGCGAATCCCCGCGCGGGGGCCGTGGCGCTTCGCGCCAGATATTCGAGCAAGATCCGCTTCTTGGAATTTATATGATAATTCCTTGTTCATCGTCGCTTGCGACGATGGCAGTCCGCCGGGATAAGCGCTGCTTTGAGCGCATTCCCGGCGGGAGTCCGCTGCCGTGCGGGCCTCTGGAGACTGGCCGCTCCCATTAACACCGGCTAACCGGTGAAGCCCACGAAGCAATTGCGGGGTCTGGGGGGGTCATCCCCCCAGCGGGCCCAGGGCGGAGCCCTGACGGGAGAGGTCTGGAGAGGGCGGCACCCTCTCCAGGGGGGCAAGGGGGAACGGCTCAACCAACGGAGAAACATGGACACGCTTCTGGTGATCGACGACGAGCCCGGCCATCGCCTGATGGTGCGTGCGGTGATGGAGGATGCGGGCTGGCGTGTGGTGGAGGCCGCGTCGGGCGAGGCGGCGTTGCGGCATCTGGGCGGCTGCGCGCCCGGGGCGTTGCCGTCGGTGGCGCTTCTGGACATGCGCATGCCGGGCATGGACGGCATGGCCGCGTTGGCGGCGATCCAGGGAGTCGCGCCGGGTCTGCCGGTGGTGCTGCTCACGGCGTACGGCACGGTAGGTTCGGCGGTGGAGGCCATGAAGCGTGGCGCGTTTGATTACCTGACGAAGCCCGCGGACAACGAAGAGTTGAAGGCCGTGCTGGACAAGGCGGCGGAGTACGGCCGCCTGTTGTCGGAGAACAAGGAGTTGCGGCGCAGGGTGGAGTCCGGCGGTGCGGCGGTGAGTCTGGTGGGCGAGAGCCAGGGGCTGCGCCAGGTGCGGGAACTTGCGGCTCAGGTCGGTCCGGCGGAGGCCACGGTGCTCATCCTGGGCGAGTCGGGCACGGGCAAGGAGCTGGTGGCGGAGCTGGTGCACGCCATGAGCCCGCGCGCCTCGAAGCCGCTGGTGAAGGTGAACTGCGCGGCCCTGCCGGGCGAGCTGCTGGAGAGCGAGTTGTTCGGGTACGTGAAGGGCGCGTTCACGGGGGCCGTGAAGGACAAGCCGGGCCGGTTCCAGCTGGCGTCCGGCGGAACGCTCTTTCTGGACGAGGTGGGCGAGCTGCCGTTGAAGCTGCAGGCCAAGCTGCTGCGGGCCTTGCAGGAGCGGCTGGTAGAGCCGCTGGGTTCGGTGAAGCCGGTGCCCGCGGACGTGCGCATTGTGGCGGCCACAAACCGGGATCTGCGGGCCGAGGTGGCGCGCGGCGCGTTCCGGGAGGACCTCTATTTCCGGCTGGCGGTGCTGGAGATCCGCATACCGCCATTGCGCGAGCGCCTGGAGGATTTGCCCGTGCTGGCGGCGCATCTGCTGGCCAAGCTGGGCGAGCGCAACAAGAAGTCGGTGCGATCGGTGAGCCCGGCCTACCTGGAGGCCCTGGGGCGCTACGGCTGGCCGGGCAACGTGCGGGAACTGGAGAACGTGCTGGAGCGCTCGATCATCCTGTCGCGCTCGGACACGCTGACGCCTCAGACGCTGCCGCCGCACATGACCGAGGGGGCCGCGGCCTGCGCTCCGTGCCCGGAGCCGGCAGTGCCCGGCCCCGTGGGCCTGGAGGAGGCGGAGCGCCAGGCGCTGGTGCGGGCGCTTGAGGCCAACGAGGGCCACCGGGAGCGCACGGCGGAGGCCCTGGGCGTGAGCCGCAGGACGCTGCAATACAAGCTGCGCAAGTACGGCCTGGCCAGGAGGGGGAGCGAGCGGTGATCGAACGGATGCCGGAGGCGCTGCGCCCGTTGGCGGGCGAACTGGCCCAGGCCCTGCGGGGCGAGCTGGAGGGGGCGGTCCGCGCGCTGCATGAAGGGGACCTTGAGGCGATGAAGGCCAGGCTGCACGCGTTCAAGGGCGCGGCCATGCGCTTCGGGCTGACGGAGGTGTGGCAGTCGGCGGCGCGGGCGGAGCAGGGGGCGGGGAAGATGCTGGAAAGCGCCCTGCGGGAGCTGGGCGCGCTGCTGGACGAACTGGAGCGGGAGACGCGCGCGGAGGCGGCGGGGGAGGGCTGAGGCCTCAGTCCGCTTCGTCGAGCAGGCCCTGTTCCAGGCAGAAGGCGGCCAGTTCCAGGGAGCTGCGCAGCCCGAGCTTTTTCTTGAGGTTGGTTTTGTGCTTTTCCACGGTTTTCACCGAGACGAAGATGGCGTCGGAAATGTCCTTGTTGGTGAGGCCCTTGGCGGCGAGCTTGAGCACCTGGCGCTCGCGGCGCGAAAGCATCTCCAGGGGGGAGGGGGGCTTGTTGCCGGTGCGGCAGGCCTGGGCGAGCATGGCGGTGACTTCGCGGGAGAAGTAGCCCTGCCCGGCGGCCACGGCGGCGATGGCGGAGTAGAGTTCCTCGTCGGAGCTCTGCTTGAGGAGGTAGCCGTCCACTCCGGCCTGGATGGCGGCGGTGAGGAAATTCTCCTTGCCGTGCCCCGTGAGGGCCAGGATGCGCGTCCTGGGAAGCCGCCTCTTGATCTCCGCGATGGCCTCGGTGCCGTCCATGCGGGGCAGGGAGAGGTCCATGATCACCACGTCGGGCATCAGTGTCAGGGCCAGGTTCACGGCCGTCTGCCCGTCGGCCGCCTCGCCGCAGACCTCGAAATCCGTGTTGGAGAGGATCAAGGACTTGATCCCCTTCCTGACGATCTCCATGTCTTCCGCGATGAGCAGCGTGGTTTTTTTCACAGATTGTACTTATAGTCTGAAGCTATTAATTTTCTACGCATACTAGCAGAAACGTCAGAAGAGTCAACAGTCAGGGGCACCCCGCGCCGGTGTGCCTTGCAGGAGGTGGCGTCGCGGCGGCATGGGCGGTGCGCCCGGCCGTGGACGGTCGGGCGTCCCTGGCCGGGCGAATCGAAGGGGGTGTCGGGCGCGCCGCCTAGTCCAGGCCCAGGGCGGCCAGGACCTTCTCGGCGGGCCTGCGCTCGGGCACCACGCGCGCGGGGAGCGCCCCGTCGTGCATGGCCTTGTTCATGTAGAGGCCGCAAAAGCATTGGCCGTATTCGGCCACGTCGGCCTCGCGGTAGGCGCAGGGGCAGACGATGTCTCGGTCGGCCTCGTAGTTGCCCAAGGCCAGGCGGCAGGGGCAGGCCATGTGCCCGTAGCGCTCCTTGTTCACCAGGAGCATTTCCAGGAGGTCCATGGTCATGGCCTCGTCGGCGTTGAAGTAGTAGCCTTTTTTCTCCTGGACGGGGCCCAGCATGGCGCGCAGCGCTTTGGCGTCCACGGGCCTAGTCCTCCAGGGCCTTTTCCAGGGCGTCCTTGTCGAAGCCGATCACGGCGGTCTCGCCCACGAGGACCGTGGGGAAGGACAGGCCGGGGTTCACCTTCTTGATGGCGTCGATGGTGTCGCGGCGTTCGTCGCCGGAGAGGCGGTCCACGTAGACGCAGTCGTAGACCTGGCCGCGCTCGTCGAGGTATTCCTTGCAGTGCTTGCAGTGGATGCAGGTGGAGAGGGCGTAGACCTTCACGATCTTGCTCATTGTGCGGCTCCTTGTGGTTTCGCGGCGGAGGGGCCGCGCGCAACGGATTGGTAATTGATCCGCTTTTCCAGGCGGTAGGTCAAGGCCGAGAGGGGGTAGGTGAGGGCCAGGTAGAACAGGGCCAGGGGCAGGTAGGCCTCGAAGGTCTTGTAGGTGGCGGCGTTGACGATCTCCGCGCCCTTGGTGAGTTCCCGCACGGCGATCACCGAGAGCAGCGACGAATCCTTGATGAGCGAGACGAACTGCCCCGTCACCGGGGGGATGATGCGCCGCACGGCCTGGGGGAACACCACGTGGCGCAGGGTCTGGGCGTGGGTGAGCCCCGTGGAGCGCGCGGCCTCCCACTGGCCCTCGGGGATGGACTCGATGCCCGCGCGAACCATCTCCGTGATGTAGGCCCCGGAGAAGAACGCCAGCACCGCCATGCCCGTGAGGAAGGGGTTGTCCACGCGCACCACCACGGCGAAGCAGAAATAGAAGATGTAGATCTGCGTGAGCAGCGGCGTGCCCCGGAAGCACCACACGTAGAGCGTGGCCGCCTCGCGCAGCCAGATGTTCTGGGAGACCCGGGCCAGCCCTCCGGCCATGCCGATGCACAGCCCCAGCGCGATGGCCCCGCAGGAGACCAGCACGGTGTTGACGAAGCCGGTCAGGAAGAGTTCCCGGTATTGCCACACCACGTGCCAGTTCCAGTTGTAGTCCAGCGTGGACATGGCCCCGGCCAGGGCCAGGACGGCCAGGGCCAGGAGGACGGAGCGCACGAGGATGCGGTGGAGCATGGGGGGGATGAGGGCCCCGGCCGCGCGGCCGGGGCCCGGGAAGCGCTAGTTGAGCAGGGGCTCGACGTATTTGGCGCGCAGTTCTTCCAGGGTGCCGTCGTTGCGGCGCAGGGAGACGAACATCTCCAGCCAGTTCCAGAGGTCGAAGTCGCCCTTGCGCATGGCGATGCAGAAGGGCTCGTAGGTGAAGGGCTTGAGCAGCGCGCGGGTGGCCTGGGGGAATTCCTTGGCGTGGCGCGCGATGGAGAGTTGGTCGTAGAGGAAGGCGTCGGCGCGGCCGTTGACCACCTCCTGCACGCAGGCGGACTCGTCCTTGTAGCGGTTGATGGTGGCCTTGGGGAAGCGCTTGGAGGCCACGATGTCGGCGGTGGTGCCGGTCTTCACGGCGATGACGCGCTTGGGGTCGTTGAGGGCGTCCACGCTCGCCAGGTCCGGGGCGCGCTTGGACGAGAGCAGGGCGCACAGGCCGGTGGTGAAGTAGGCGCTGGTGAAGGTGATGGTCTTGGCGCGCTCCAGGGTGCCGGTGATGCCGGAGATGATCAGGTCGATCTTGCCGGTCTGGAGGGCGGGGATGAGCCCGGTCCACTCCATGTCCTTGATTTCCAGCTCCACGCCCAGGTCCTTGGCGATCATGCGGGCCAGGTCCACGTCCAGGCCCACGGGCATGCCCTTGGCGTCGGTGGATTCAAAGGGCGGGTACTTGAGCTCCATGCCCACCACCAGCTTTTTGCGGTTGACGATCTCCGTCAGCTGGCTGTTCCTGCTGATGTCGAAGGGGGTCTGCGCCAGGGCGGCCTGGGCGCAGAACAGTACGGCGGCAAACAACATGAACACGGCGCGTTGCATCTCGCGGCCTCCTGTGGGTTCGTTCTGCCAGACGGGGTTACCCCAAAAGCGCGGCTGGGGCAAAGAGTAGTTCCGATTGGAACAATGTCCAGTGCGGCGCCGGGATCGCCCCGGCGGGAGTCGGGCTTCCGGCGTCGGAACACGCGCGCTCCGTGCGCGTCGGGTCGCTTGCGTCCGGCGGGGGAGTCACGCCCAGGGCAGGGCGGCCAGGGCCTGGCGCACCCGGGCGAAGACGGCCACGGGGTCGCCGGAGGCGTCCACCACGGCGAAGCGGGCGGGCTCGCGCCGGGCCAGCTCCAGGAAACCCTGGCGCACGCGCTGGTGGAAGGGCAGGTCCAGGGCCTCGAAGCGTCCCTCGGACTGGCTGGCCCCGGCGGCGTGGTTGCGCCCCCTGGCGCGGCTTAGGCCCTGTTCGGGGTCCAGGTCCAGGAGCACGGTGAGGTCCGGCGCGAGGCCTGCCGCGGCCAGGCGTCCCAGGCCGAGGAGTGATTCCACGTCCAGGCCCCTGCCGAAGCCCTGGTAGGCCACGGTGGAGTCGTGGAAGCGGTCGCAGAGCACGGCCTTGCCGGCCTCCAGGGCGGGGCGCACCACCTGGGCCACGTGCTGGGCGCGGTCGGCCAGGTACATGAAAAGTTCGGCGGTGGGGTCCAGGTGGGTGTTGCGGGCGTCCAGCAGGATGCGGCGCAGCTCCAGGCCCAGGGCGCAGCCGCCGGGCTGGCGGGTGGCCAGGGCCTCGCGGCCCTGGGTTTCGATCCAGTCCTTGGCCAGGGCGATCTGGGTGGACTTGCCGGAGCCTTCTACGCCTTCAAAGGTAATGAACACTGGCTGGGCCCCTGTTCGGGTTTCCTGGGCTGCGGCGCTTCGGGGCGCACGCGCGCGGGGTTGAAGACGTAGCGGTCCAGGCCGCGCACGAAGGAGGTGACGCCGATCTTTTCGGGGTCGTCCACTGCGGCCTGGAACTGGTGGACCTTGGCGTCGATGTTGTCCGCGAAGTGCAGGAGCATGGCCTCGGGGGTCATGGGCGAGCGGGGCGAGCCGTAGGCCAGCTCGCCGTGGTGGCTGATGAGCATGTGCCGGAAGTGGAGCACCAGGCCGGGGTCGAGGTCCCTGGCCTTGCGCAGGAAGGGTTCCAGGATGCCCATGCCCAGCACGATGTGGCCGAGCATCTGTCCTTCGTCGGTGTAGTCGCGGGTGAGGCCGCTGGAGAGTTCCCAGGCCTTGCCCATGTCGTGGAAGGCGGCGGCGGCCAGGAGGGTGTCGCGGTCCAGGTCCGGGTAGAGCTGGCACAGCGCCAGGACCACGCGGCACACGGCCAGGGTGTGTTCGACCAGTCCGCCCCGGTAGGCGTGGTGCATGGCCTTTGCGCCGGGCGCGGCCAGGAGCTTTGCGCGGATTTCGGGGTCCGTGAGCACCTTTTTGCAGAAGCGCCGCCAGGGGGCGTGGCCGATGTTGGCGCTGAGCAGTTCCTCGAGTTTGGCGTAGAGCGACTCGGGCTTTTCGGCGCTTTCGGGGAGGAAGTCGCCGTGGTCTACCCCTTCGGGCGCCGTGCCCAGGAGGGTGAGGCCGTCGAGGTTGATCTGGGGCTGGTCGCGATAGGCGGTGACGGCCCCCGCCACCAGGGCGAACTGTCCGGCCTGGATGTCGTCGAAGGCCTGGGCTCCGGGGGACCAGAGCTTGGCGTCGATGGCGCCGGAGGCGTCCTGGAGCTTGAGGGACCAGAAGGGTCCGTTGCGGGCCTGGCCCTTGGAGGCCTGGGCCACGAGGAAACACTCGTTCACCTGGAGGCCCACGCTCAGGTCGCGCACGAAGATGCGTTTGTCGGTCACCGTCTTGCCAGCTTGTCGGGGGTTCACTAGTATGGGGTCAACTCGTGGGTTGAGTTACAGATTTCCACAGGCCGGGGCAAGAGGTCCGGGCCGGGGGGAGCGGACGTGGAAAAGCTGCGCGTGAAGAATCTTGGCCCCATCAAGGACTTCGAGATGAAAACCAACCGTCTGACGGTGCTCATTGGGCCGCAGGCGAGCGGGAAGTCGTTGATGATGCAGTTGTTGTATTATACGAACAATTTGAAGTCGTTTGCTGCGCAATTCCACAATGACGGGATGGATGAAGAAAATTGGATCGACTTCATGCTGCTCGTCTTGGTCTCAAACATACGCGGTGCGAGCATTTCCAGCTTTGCAAATTCCGAGGGAGGGTGCGTAGAGTTTGAGTCCGAAGATGGAGAGGTTTTTCGTGGTGATGTCAATCAGAAGGTTGTGCCGAGTCGCAATCTAAGAGAATTATTGGTCAGTTGGCGGACCCGGTGGATCGATGACAAGGCTGACCTTGGAATGTCGGCGAAGACAAACAGCATTTACCTCCCGTCGGAAAGACTTCTGTTTTCCGTGCTTCGCGACAAGCGAGAGAATGTTCTTTACGATGTTGAACTGCCAATTCAGATCGGAAAATTTTGTGCTTTGCTCGAAAATGTCAAAAGCAAGTACATGGCGGGACTGAGTCACGGAAACGAAGATTCCGGAGGACTTCTTCAGGACAAACAACGGGACGCCCTGCGAGGTGTCGTAAAACATTACAATTTCGGTTGGAGGTGGGAAACGGATGATGGGCGACCACTGTTTCTCAGCGGTATATCTTCAGGGCAGATGGCAACATGGCCATTTTTTGTCCTTGCAAGTGTCTTCGGCCCTTCTTCCGTGCCACAAGTGTTCTATTATGAAGAGCCGGAAATGCACCTGCACCCGTCCGCGCAGGTCCATGTCGTTGAAACCCTCGCATACCTCTTGAAGATGAACCACAAGGTGGTGATCACCACCCATTCCCCCTTCATCCTCTACGTCATCAACAACCTCATCCAGGCCCACATCGCCTACGACGGCAACCCGCCCGAGGGCGAGTTCTCCATCAACCCGGACCATGTGGCGGCCTACTGCATGGGGGCTGACGAGCCGGATATCGTAGACAAGGACACCAAGCTCCTCAAGCTCGACGAGATCGACAACGTTCTCGACGCCATCGGCAGGGAGTTCTACGACCTCATGAACCGGGACATCCGCAAGCATGGATAGTCCCTTCCACGCATTGGCCCGGTTGTTCCTGCCCGAGGATCACGAGTTGGACCGCTCCACGCGCTGCGGGGAGAAGGGCAAGAGTCTTCCCATTTGCCGTTCGGATTCCGAGGATGTCATCATTCGGTTCAAACTGAGCGAGTGGGATGTCTGGGAGCAGGGCATGCGGAGTTGCGATTGTCTGTTCCTCTGCAAGAAAAGTAAGAGCAGCAGGTTTGTGCTCGTCCTGGCGGAGTTGAAAGGATACGACACCAGGACGGCCTTCGCACAGATTGCATGTACAGCGAAAACCCTGTGCAAAAGCTCGTCCTTCGTGTCGGCTGGGCACGGCAAGGCAGGAGATACGAAGGGAATCCCCGGCCATGGGGGGCGGACGGTAGCGTACGTTGTCGCTCCGGGCGGCGGCAAGATCGGCGGCCTGTGGCAAAACGAGGCGCGGAAACTCAAACCATACAACATCCTCATGCAGCCTGTGCACAAGCCAGGTGTCGAAATAACCGTCAACGAATTGTACAAAATAGCTTTTGACGAGGTTCCATGAACATCCTCCTCACCAACGACGACGGCATCCAGGCCGTGGGCCTGCGCTCCCTCTACCACGCCCTCAAACGCGCCGGGCACACGGTGCATGTGGTGGCCCCGGTCACGGAGATGAGCGCCGTGGGCCACGCCGTCACCCTGGCGGCCCCCCTGCGCGTGAAAATCTTCGACGAGCAGGGCTTCTACGGGCAGGGCGTCTCCGGCACTCCCGCCGACTGCGTGAAGCTGGGGCTCACCACGCTGCTCCCCGCGCCCCCGGACATCGTGGTCTCGGGCATCAACGCCGGGGCCAACGTGGGCGTGGACATCCTCTATTCCGGCACCGTCTCCGCCGCCACCGAGGGCGCGCTCATGGGCCTGCCCGCCCTGGCCGTCTCCTACGACCACTTCAGCCCCCAGGACCTGGCCGCACAGGGCGACTGGACCGCCGCCTTCCTGCACAAGGTCGACTGGGCCGCCCTGCCGCTCCACTGCGTGCTCAACCTCAACTTTCCCGACCGCCCCATGGACCAGGCCAGACCCCTCAAGGTCTGCCCCCAGACCAGCGCCGGCTACGACGACTGGTACGAGGAGCGCACCGACCCGCGCGGCCGCAAATACTACTGGCTCACCGGCGTCATCCCGCCCGAGAAGGTCCGCCCCGGGCAGGACCGCGCCCTGCTCACCGAGGGCCACGTGACCCTCACCCCCCTGCGCTTCGACTTCACCGACCACGCCGTCATGCAGACCCTGGCCCACCTGGACGGCTGAGCGGTCCCCCGCCGAAAGAACAAAGCCCGGACGGCCGCATGGCCGTCCGGGCTTTCTTGCGTCGAGGGGGCGTTTCCCTACAATTCCACCTGCACGCCCAGCTCCATCACCCGGCCGGGCGGGATGTTGAAATAGGCCGAGGCGGGCCGGGCGTTGCGGCTCATGAACTCGAAGAGGCGCTTGCGCCATGGGGCCATGGAGGTTTTGCCGCTGGTGAAGAGCGATTCGCGGCCAAGGAAATAGGTGGTGTCCGCCAGGTCGATGTCCACGCCCGCCGAGCGCACGAACTCCAGGATCTGGGGCACGTCCGGGGTCTGCATGAAGCCGTAGGTGGCGATCACGCGGTAGAAGCCCTCGCCCAGGCAGGAGACGGCCAGGTTCTCGCCCAGGCTGGCGTAGGGCTCGTCGGAAGACTGCATGGAGAGGATCACCACCTTCTGGTGGATCATCTTGGTGTGTTTGAAGAAGTGCAGGAGCGTCACCGGCGCGCCCGTTGGCGACACCGAGAGGAACACCGCCGTGCCCTTGCCCCGATGGGGTTTTTTGGCCTCCACGTCCTTCAGGAAGAGCTCCAGGGGAATGGACTCCTTGCGCAGGGCCGCGCCCAGGGCGGCGCGCCCGGCCTTCCAGGTGCTCATGCACAGCACCACCGTGGCCGCGATGACCACGGGAATCCAGCCGCCGTCGAAAATCTTGAGCAGATTGGAGCCGAAGAAGGACACGTCGAAGCATAAAAAGAGCACGAGCAGCGGCAGGGCCTTCCACAGGGGCCAGCCCCAGCGCTTGTGCGCCACAAGGAAATAGAGGCAGGAGGTGATGGTCATGGTGGCGGTCACGGCGATGCCGTAGGCTGCGGCCAGCCTGCTGGACTCCTTGAAGATGAGCACCAGGGCCACGCAGCCCCACATGAGGAAAGCGTTGATCTCGGGGATGTAGATCTGGCCTTCCATGTCGCTGGCGGTGTGGATGATGCGCACGCGCGGGTAATAGCCCAGCTGCACGGCCTGGCGGATGATGGAAAAGATGCCCGAGATCATGGCCTGGCTGGCGATGATGGTGGCCATGGTGGAGAGCGCCACCATGGGCAGCACCCAGCCCCGGGGCACGATGCCGTAGAAGGGGTTGGCCACGATGTCCGGGGCGGACAGCAGCCCCGCGCCCTGGCCGAAGTAGTTCAGCAGCAGCCCCGGGTAGGCGTAGAACAGCCAGGAGAGCTGGATGGCCCGCTTCCCGAAATGGCCCATGTCCGCATAGAGGGCCTCGCCGCCGGTGATGCACAGCACCACCGAACCCAGCACCAGCAGGCCGTGCAGGTGGTTGCGCGCGAAAAAGTCCACGGCGAAAACGGGGTTGAGCGCCGCGAGCACCTGGGGGTGCTCCGCGATCTGCCAGAGCCCCAGCCCGCCGATCACGCAGAACCACACGATCATCACCGGCCCGAAGATGCGCCCGATGCCCGCCGTGCCGTGCTTCTGCACCATGAACAGGCCGAAGAGGATCACCAGGGTCAGGGGCTCCACGAGCCGCCCGGCCGCCGGCGTGACCACCTCCAGGCCCTCCATGGCCGAGAGCACCGAGATGGCAGGGGTGATCACCGCCTCGCCGCAGAGCAGCGCCGCGCCGCACAGGCCCAGCAGGGTGGTCAGGGCCACGGTCTTCTGGCCGAGCTTGCGCGCGGGCAGAAGCTCCACCAGGGCGAACATGCCGCCCTCGCCCTTGTTGTCGGCGCGCAGGATGAAAGAGACGTACTTCACGGTGATCACCACCGTGAGCGACCAGAAGATCAGCGAGAGCACGCCCAGCACGTTGCCGGGCGAAAGCTCGATGGCGTGCAGGCCGTGGAAGCATTCCTTCACGGCATAGAGGGGCGAGGTGCCGATGTCGCCGTAGACCACGCCCAGCGCGCCCAGGGCCAGGGCCAGGGTGCGCTTGGTGCTTGCCGGTTCGCCGGTCGGATGGGACGCCATGGCGGGCTTGTATGCGCCGGTGTGCTGGCGTGTCAAATCGGCGGGGTGGCGGATTCGCGGGCCAGCACGCGCTCCAGGAGCACGCGGTAGATGGGCCGGGTCCCCAGCGAAGCGGCCGTGGCGGCCGCCGTGATGCAGGCCAGCATGAGTGGCAGTGTGAGCTGGTAGTTGCGCGTCATTTCCAGGATGAGCACCATGCCCGTCATGGGGGCGCGCACCGTGGCCGCGAAGAGCGCGCCCATGCCCGCCACGGCGAAGGCGTCCGGCGGAGGGCACGCGCCCGGGAACAGGCCCTGGGCCGCCGCGCCGAAAAACACGCCCCAGAGCGTGCCCAGGGCCAGCATGGGCGCGAAGATGCCCCCCGGAGCGCCCGAGGCGTAGCTGAGCATGGTGAGCGGGAAGCGCAGGGCGAAGAGGGCCAGAAGGCTCCAGGCCGGACCGGCAAGGGCGTGGTCCAGCACGGCCGAGAGCGTGGCGTGGCCGCCACCGGCCGATATGGGCCAGGCCCAGGCGCACAGGCCCGTGAGCGCGCCCACGGCCAGGGCGGCGGTCAGGCGCGGGCGCGCGGCCAGGGGCTCGAAGAGGTCCAGGGTGCGTGTGAGGCAGGCGTTGAAGGCCGTGCCCGCCAGCCCCACGGTGAGCCCGAAGGCCAGGAACAGCGCCAGGGAGGCGGTGTCGGGGTCTGGCAGCACGGGCATGGGGATGGCCTGTCCAGGTCCGGCCAGGAGCAGGCAGGCCACCTGGGCGGCGGCGCAGGCCACCACAACGCAGTGGAAGGAGACGAAATCGAAGTGGAAGTGCTCGCGCATTTCCTCCACCACGAAGAGCACCCCGGCCAGGGGCGCGCCGAAGGCGGCGGCCAGCCCGGCCCCGGCCCCGGAGGCGGCCAGGCAGTGGCGGGCGTAGGGGGCGTCGCGCCCGAAGAGCCAGGCCGTGAGGCGTCCCAGTGCCGCGCCCATCTGGATGGTGGGGCCTTCGCGTCCCAGAGCCAGCCCGCTGCCCAGGGCGGCGGCGCCGGCCGCGAATTTCACCAGGAGCACCCTGGCCCAGCGGAAGGGGCGCAGCCCGGCCAGCGCGCCCTCCACCTCCTGGATGCCGCTGCCGCCCGCCTCGGGCGCGAAGCGGCGCACGGCCCATACGGCGAGCCACGTCAGCGCGGCCGTGGCCAGCATGGACGCGGCCCAGGCCAGCCCGCCGGAGTGCGAGACCAGGAAAAGCCGCAGGGCCTGAACGTTGTCCGCCGCCAGGTGGAAGGCGGTGGCCAGGGTCCCGGCCGCGCCGCCCGTGAGGGCGGCCAGGGCGAAAAGCGCGGCGAAGCGCCTGGGCGCGGCGAGTTCGGCCCGGCCTGGGTCGGCGCGTTCGAGTTCCGCGCGGTCGGTTTCGGGGGGGTGCATGGGCGGCCTCCGCGTCCATCCTATCGCGGAGCCGGGCGCGAAACAAGGCCGCCTGGTTTTCGCCCGGACCTTGCGCCAGGCTCCGGGAGGGGGTATCCGGGGTCCATCATCCCTGCGTTCAAGGAGTGCGCGATGCGAACGATTCTTTTTGCCCTGGCCGCGCTCTGCGTGGCCGCCACGGCCCAGGCCCAGCAGCAGCGCGTCTACGAGTGCGTGCGCCCGGACGGCACGGTGATCTGCACCGTCTCCGACACCTCGGGCGACCCAAGCGTGACCTGCAACTACGAATGCGTGGACTGCAACATGGTCTGCGCCGCCAGAATGCGCCTGGCGGAGGACAAGGCCGGCAAGGAGGTCCCCGTGGCGCCGCCCGCGGTGAAGGGCGAGCGGCGCAAGGCCTCCGGCGGCCAGCCCGAGACGCGCGAATACTGCCGCAAGGCCTTTGAGGAGTGCCGCGCCAAGTGCAAGGCCGACCCCAAGAACAAGCGCAAGTACGACATGGACGCCTGCCTCTCCAGCTGCGACAGCTGGTATTCGGGCTGCGGCATGGGCGGGCAGTAGCCTCCCCGCGAAACGCCACGTGAAAACGCCCGGCCGTGAGAGCGGCCGGGCGTTTCGCGTTGCGGGGGTCTGAAAACACCAACCCCCCCGGGATGGGGGGGGCTGATGCGAGGGTGGAGGAGGACCTACCCGGGCGTGGCTAGCTCCCGGGCAGGCATATGAGGGACATCTATTGCACGGGGATGGACCGGAACACCGGCTGTCCCTGGCGTTTGAAGAGCACGACCACCGCGCCCCGGGCCTTGCCTTCCTTCTCGATGATGGAGGCGGCCTCTTCGGGGGTGGCGACCGGGCGCTGGTTGATTTCCACGATCACGTCGCCCCGGCGCAGTCCGGCTTCGGCGGCGGCGGAGTTCTGGGTCACGTCCACCACCAGCAGGCCTCCGGCGGGCTTTCCGGTGCGGGGGTCGGTGGCGGAGAGGGTCATGCCGAGGGTGTCGCCGCCCTTGGCTTGGGCGGGGTCGTCGCCCATCTGGCCCAGGGCCTTGGCGTCGCGTTCCATGAGGGTCACCTTGGCGGTCTGGGACTTGCCCTTGCGCAGGTAGGTGACGGTGACGGGCTCGCCGGGGTTCATGTTGCCGATGCGGGTGGTCAGGTCGTGGGAGTCGGCCACGGGCTGTCCGTTCACGGCGATGATCACGTCTCCGGAGGCGAGGCCGGCCTTTTCGGCGGCGCTGCCGGGTCCCACCTGGCTCACCAGGGCGCCCTTGGCGTCGGAGAGGCCCAGGGCCTTGGCGGTGTTTTCGTCCACGGACTGGATGGTGACGCCCAGCATGCCTCGGCTGACCTTGCCCTTGCTCTTGAGCTGGGCCACCACGTCCTTGGCGATGTTGGAGGGGATGGCGAAGCCGATGCCCTGGCCCGAGGCGATGATGGCGGCGTTGATGCCCACCACTTCGCCGTCCAGGTTCAGGAGCGGGCCGCCGGAGTTGCCGGGGTTGATGGAGGCGTCGGTCTGGATGAAGTCGTCATAAGGTCCCGCGCCGATCACGCGGCCCTTGGCCGAGACGATGCCCGCCGTGACCGTGTGGGCCAGACCGAAGGGGTTGCCGATGGCCACCACCCAGTCGCCCACGCGCAGCTTGGCGGAGTCGCCCAGCTTGAGGAAGGGCAGGGAGCTGCCGTTGTCGATCTTGAGGAGCGCCAGGTCGGTTTCGGGGTCGGCGCCCACCACGCGGGCCTGGATGACCTTTTCGCCCTTCTGGAGCTTCACGTTCACCTTGTCGGCCTTTTCCACCACGTGGTTGTTGGTGATGATGTAGCCGTCGGCGGAGATCAGGAAGCCCGAGCCCAGCGAGCGGGAGCGCTTCTGCTGTTGCTGGGGATGCTGGTTGAAGTACTGGTCGAACTGCTCGAAGAAGTCGTCGAAGGGGGTGCCCCGGGGGATCTGCATGCGCGGCTGGCGCTGCGACTGCTTGGGGGCGGTTTCGGTGAAGATGTTCACCACGGCCGGTCCGGCCTTTTCGGCCAGATCGGCGATCTTGGGCAGCTCCGCGAGGGCCTGCCCTGCCGCGAACAGGACGATGAGGGCGCTGAAGAGGGAGAGCTTGAACAGATTCGTCCGATGCATGGTTCACTCCTGGTTTCGGGTCGCGTCGCGTCCCGTGATGCCAGGAACTAATCGCTGTGAATGACAGGAAGCTTTCCGAGGGATGAACTGTCGTTCATCTTGGGGGCGGGACATTCCAGACGGACGCCCCGCCCGCCAGCATCGGTGATTTCGCCCAAGCCAACGCTTTTTCCAAAGGGGGGTATTTCAAGCAGGACGGTAGCCTCTACCACCAGCGGGAGGGCAAGGTGTTCCAGGTGACGGGAGTCCTGTAGGCGACTACGAGTTGAACGTGGGGCAATCCGAGGAGGTGGATACTCGGACAGGTCAAGACTCGGGGCTTAAGTCGAGCAGCTTTACAACGGGTTATGATTAGCATGTGCCGAAAAAGTTGTCTCGTTTTTAGTGTGAAGTGAGATGGTTATAACCTGACAGTCCCCCCTCCATCACCCCCTCCCCGGAAACCGCAACTCCACCGCCAGCCCCGGCCCGGCGTCGGAGAGCTCCATGCGCGCCCCGTGCAGCCGCGCCACCGCCGCCACCAGCGAGAGCCCCAGGCCCGAGCCCGGCGTGCCCCGGCTCTGGTCCAGACGGTAGAAGCGACGGAGCACGTTGGCGCGCTCTTCCTCCGGGATGCCCGGGCCCGTGTCCGCCACGCGCAGCGCGATGGCCCCGTCTCCCATGCGTGCGGCCCGCACCAGGATCGTCCCGCCCTCGGGCGTGTATTTCACGGCGTTGTCCAGCAGGTTGGCCACGGCCTGGGAGAGCAGGTGCCGGTTGCCCGTGAGCGTCAGGGCGTCCGCCACCTCCACGCGCATCTCCAGGCCCTTGTCCTCGCCCAGGGGCTCGTAGAGTTCGGCCGCGTCGCGCACCAGGGCGGAGAGGTCGATGTCCTGGGTCTCGGCCTTGGCCGCCGCCGACTCGGCCCGCGCGATGGTCAACAGGGCGTTGAACGTGGCGATGATGGATTCGGCCTGGGCGATGGCCTCCTCCATGGCGTGGCGCTGGGTCCCGGGGTCGGGCTTCTCCAGCAGGGCCAGCTCCAGGCGCGAGCGCAGCCTTGTGAGCGGGCTGCGCAGGTCGTGGGCGATGTTGTCCGAGACCTGGCGCACGGTGTCCAGCAGTTCCCCGATGCGGTCGAGCATGTCGTTGAGGTTGGCGGCCAGGCGGTCGAACTCGTCGCCCGCGCCCGAGACGGGGATGCGCCGCGAGAGCGCGCCGCCCATGATCTCCTGGCTGGCGCTGTTGATGGCCTCCAGACGCTCCAGGAGCTTGCGCGTCATCACGTTGCCCCATACCAGGCCCATGACCACCGTGACCAGCAGGCCCACGGCCATGGCCGAGGCCATGATGGCCCGTGCGCGCAGCACGTCTGAGAGTTCGCGCCCCACCAGCAGGTGCACCTTGCCCATGAGGGTGATCACGCGCACGCGGGCGTCGGTGGAGCGCCCGTCCAGCTCCGAGGTGACGCGGATGGTGTGCCATTCGGGGAACCCCCGGGGCGTCACCCCTTTGGGCCACTGGCGCATGTTGCCCGCCAGGTAGTGCAGGTCGCGGTCGGCCAGTAGGTAGATGTTGGAGCGCGAGCCCTCGCTGCGCTGGCGCGTGGAGATCTGCATGGAGAGCGCGGCCAGGCCGCGCTCGTCGTACTGCTCGGCCAGGTTCCAGATTTCCGACTCGATGCTGTCGTCCGTCTGGCCCACCATGAAGGTCACGGCGGCCCACCAGATGAAGGCGAAGACCACCGTGGCCGAGCCCGCGAAAAGGGCCACGTACCACAGCGCCAGCCGGAAGCTGAAGGTCTTAAGGAGTTTCGGCCGGATCACGCAGCATGTATCCCGCGCCGCGCACGGTGTGCAGCAGGGGCTTCTCGAAGTCCTTGTCGATCTTGCCGCGCAGGCGCGAGACGTGGACGTCGATGACGTTGGTCTGGGGGTCGAAGGCGTAGTCCCAGACGCGTTCCAGGAGCATGGTCCGCGTGACCACCTGCCCGGCGTGGCGCATGAAGTATTCGAGCAGCGCGAACTCCTTGGGCTTGAGGTCGATGGGTCTGCCCTCGCGCTTCACGGTGCGCGCGGTCAGGTCCAGCTCCAGGCCGTCCACGCGCAGCACCGTGAGGGGCTTTTCCGCGCGGCCCCGGCGCGCCAGGGCCTCCACGCGGGCCATCAGTTCCGCGAAGGCGAAGGGCTTGGTGAGGTAGTCGTCCCCGCCGGCGCGCAGGCCCTCCACGCGGGCGTCCACGTCGGAGAGGGCCGAGAGCACCAGCACGGGGGTGGTGTCCCCGGCGGCGCGCACGGCCTTGAGGATGGAGAGGCCGTCCATGCCCGGGAGCATACGGTCCAGGATGATGATGTCGAAGCCGCCCGCCGTGGCCTTGTAGAGCCCCTCGCGCCCGTCGGCGGCGTGCTCGGCCGTGAGGCCCTGCTCCTTGAGGCCCTTGAGCAGGTACGACGCGGCCTGGGGGTCGTCCTCCACCAGGAGCACGCGCACGGCCTAGAGCCCCACCTCGCCCGAGAGCGCCGTTCCTTCGGCCACCACGGCCTGCGCCTCGGACGCGTTCACCACGTGCGTCTTGCCCGAAATCCTCACCCCGGCCTGGAAGAGCACGTCGCCCTTCACGTCCAGGCGCTCGCACGCCGTGAGCGAGGGCGCGCCGTGGGGGAAGCGCGCGGTGAAGTCGTCGATTTTCTTGTAGTGGCGCGCGTCCAGGTGCACCACGGGCATGTGCCCGGTTACGGCCGGGGAGGGGACCACGGTCTTGTCCGGGCTCACCTGGTAGCAGTCGCTCATCACCACCAGCAGGTCCGAGGTGGTCTTCACCGGGGCGAAGCGCGTGCGCGGCACCTTCACCGCCAGGGCGGACTCGAAGGCCGACACGGCCGAGCCCATGGCCGTCTCGATCTGGATGACGGCGGGGGATTTGTGGTCGCGCGGGTCCAGGGTCTTGGGGTTGAGGATCAGGTCCAGGGGCATCATGCCGTTGGCCACGAAGACCTTTTCCATGGCGCGCAGGTCGATCCAGATGGAGTTGGTGTTGAAGAAGCGGTGCTTCTCGATGTCCTGGAAGGCGTCCACGTCGCGCTCCAGGCACTGGGCGATCTCGCGCAGGGCCAGGCGGCCGCTGTTGCGCAGGCGCGCCAGGTGTCCGCCCTTGCGGTCCGAGGTGGTGCGTCCGGCCACCTCCATCAGGAAGGGCGCGCCCTCGCGGGCCATGTAGCCCAGCAGGCGCTCGTCCATCACCGCGCCCAGGTTGTCCGAGTTGGAGATGAAGGCGTAGTGGAAGCCCCGGTCCAGAAGCTTGCGCAGCACCTTGGAGGTGATCAGCGCGGTGTAGAGGTCGCCGTGGCCGGGCGGGTTCCACTCCAGCTCGGGGTTGCCGGGCCAGGTGGCGGGGGCCAGGTCCTTATGGAGAATCTTGGGGTAGCGGTGCTGCAGGAAGGCCATGGGCAGGCCCGTTGTGCCGTTGTCGAAGCCCTGCACCTTGAGCATGGTGTCCAGGTGCGTCTTGAAGCTGTTCATGAACAGGAGGGGCAGCGGCTTGCCGTAGCGCTCGCGCAGCACCTTCATCTGGCCCAGGATCAGGTCCAGGAAGGTCATGTTGTCCTTCACGGTGATCAGGCTCTTGGCCTTCTCCAGGCCCATGGAGGTGCCCAGGCCGCCGTTGAGCTTGATGACCACCGCGTGGGCCATGGCCTGTCTGCCCACGTCGGTGTAGGAGGCCAGATCTTCGTAGTGGGGCACGTCGCGCTCGGAGAGCGGCAGCAGCTCCTCCTCGGAAAGCTTTCCCTGCGCGCCGTAGAGCAGGCGCGCGTAATAGCACTTGAAGACGTTGATGACGATGGGCGGGATGCCCTGCTCCTCCATCTTCAGGCCGAAGGGGCGGAACATCTCGATCATGGAGGGGTCGGCGGTCTTCATGCAGTCCATTATCATGGGGTCGCCTCGCGTGCGTGGTGTTCGGGGTCGCAACTCCCCCGTGTGTGATGGAATTGCCCCCACGCGTCAAGCGCCCCCGCGCGCCCCGGCCCAGGCCACCGACGCCAGCACCAGCGCGCCGCCCAGGGCCTGGCCCGGGCTGACCGACTCCGCCAGAGCCACGTGCGCGCCCAAAGCGGCCACCAGCGGCACCGCGTTGATGAACAGCGAAGCACGGGCCGCCGGAACCCGCGACAAGGCGTAGTTGTACGCCAGGAACCCGCCCGCCGAGCAGAACAGGCCCAGCCAGGCCACCGCCGCCAGCGCCTTCGCGGGCGCCTGCGCCAACGCTCCGGCCTCCTGGACGAAAAACGGAAGGAAGAACACCGCGCCCCAGAACATCTGCAACGTAGTGAACGCAAGCGGCGGCACGCCGCGCAACCGCCCCGCCGCCACCATGTAGACCGACGCCGCCAGCACCGCCCCCAGCATCATCAGATCCCCGGCGTTGGCCGGTCCCGCGTTCAACCCCACCAACAGGGCCACGCCCGCCAGCGAGGCCGCCACGCCCGAAGCCTCCCGCGCCGTGGGCCACGCGCGCCCGGCCAGGCACGAGAGCCCCAGCACCACCATGGGGATTGAGGCCGCGATGAGCGAGGCGTTGGTGGCGCTCGTCAAACGCAATCCCATGGTCTCCAGCGCGAAGTACCCGCCCGGAAACAGCACGCAGATGCCCAGCACCTTCCCATGCTCCGCCAACCCCAAACGCGCCACGCCGCGCCGCAAGGCCAGCGGCGTCAGCAACAAGGCGGCCAGCGCGAAACGCGGAAACAGGATCGCCGCCGGACTCAGATGCTCCAGCGCGATCTTCGTGGCGGAAAACGACAAACCCCAGACCAGCACGGCCGCGCACAAAGCCCAGATCGCGGCGAATCGAACGGAAAACATGACGGATCTCCTTGGTTTGGCCAAGGCAATAGCGAGCCCGTCAGGGGATTTCTTGGACGAAATTGCGCCCGCCAACGTCCGGCCCCGCAACGTCAAAAAGGACCACCCCGGCGCGGTTGCGGCGGGAGGGGGCGGGGAGGAATAGCGGAAGAAGAGAGAAGGAGGAATAGCCTCCGGCGGCCTAAGGGCTACGTCCTTAGGAATCCCTTTTTGCTTCGCGGGCTGTGCCGGGTAGGCCTGTGTGAGAGGGGGCGGACAGACCCGGATGCCCGGACAGCAGCAGACACCAGCCGGGAACGCGCTCAAAGCAGCGCTTATCCCGGCGGACTGCCATCGTCGCAAGCGACGATGAACAAGGAATTATCATTTAAAATCCGAGAATTGGATCTTGCTCGAAATCCTGGCGCGAAGCGCCACGGCCCCCCGCGCGGGGATTCGCGGCTTTGCGCGAATTCCCGCGCGAAAGGCGGCGCAACCGCAAGGGTCTTGCAGGCAAGACTGTCGTCGCCGGTGAAGCCCGCGAAGCGGAGTGGGAGTGCAGAGGGCGTAGCCCTTTGCCCGCCGGAGGCATATTCTCCAACCGCCCCGCCGCCTGGCCCTGCCGCCCCTCCCGCCGACGCGAAGCAATCGCCGGGGTGCGGGGCGGAGCCCCGCCGGGGAAGTCAGCGCCCCTGGTATTCCCTGGGGGTGGCTCCGGCGTAGCGGCGGAAGACGCGGTTGAGGTGGCTTTGGTCGGCGAAGCCTGCTTCGGCGGCCACTTCCGCGATGGGTTTGCCTTGCGAGAGGAGCTGTTTGGCCAGGTCGACGCGCAGTTGGTTGGCGTAGGCGTGTGGGGTGGTGGCGTGTGTTTCGCGGAAGATGCGGGGAAGGTGGCAGGGTGAGACGCCGCAGGATGTGGCCAGTTGCGCCAGTGGGATGCGTTCGGCGGGGCGGCTGGCCAGGATGCGCGCGGCCTGGAGCGCGGCGCGGCGTTGGGCGCGGGGTTTGCCGCCCTGCACGGGCGTGGCGTGGTGTCCGGCGAAGAGTCGTTCCAGGGCGAGGAGGAGCAGGGGGAGCCTGTGTTCGCCGGGTGGTGACCGGTGGAAGCGGGCGAAGGCCCGGGCGAGGGCCGGGTCGTCGAGGATGGCGGGCTGGCGGTGGTCCAAGGCGCGGGGCAGGCCGGGGAGGCGGTCTTCGAGCCAGGCGCGGTCGATGTAGTGCTTGTGGTAGCGCAGGGGGCCGCCGGGCTGCGGGTTGCAGGCGTGGGGTTCGCCCGGGGGGAGGAAGACCGCCGAGCCCGGCCCGGCCAGCCACATGGCGTCGCGGCATTGGAGGAACGTGGAGCCCCCTTCCACCACGGAGACGGAGTAGGTGTCGTGGGCGTGGAGTCCGAAAGGCCTGCCGTTGATGCTGGATTCGCGCGATTCCAGGAAGGGCAGGGAGGGGTCTCTCAGGAAGTCGTTCCTGCTGCCGGGACGTGTTGGCATGGCCGGGGCTCGGAGCGGGGGGTTAGTCGTTGTCGAGGGCTTTGCGCACCCAGCTGATGGCGGCGGCCACGGCGGGGAAGCCGATGGTGGAGGTGAGCCCGGTGAGGGCGTGGTACACTTCGTCGAGGCTCGCTCCGGCGTTGAGGGCGCGGCGGGCGTGGGAGAGCACGGAGCCTTCGGAGCGGTTGGCGGCGGCCGCG
Source organism: Fundidesulfovibrio magnetotacticus (assembly GCF_013019105.1). Lineage (NCBI taxonomy): Bacteria > Pseudomonadati > Thermodesulfobacteriota > Desulfovibrionia > Desulfovibrionales > Desulfovibrionaceae > Fundidesulfovibrio > Fundidesulfovibrio magnetotacticus. The sequence goes on along the minus strand of NZ_BLTE01000019.1, from coordinate 8,863 downwards.
CCCAGCTGGATGAGGAGCACGGTTTTCTCGTCGAGGGGGCCGGCGTCGCGCACGGCCTTGCCCAGGGCCTCCACGGCCTCGATGACGCCGGGGGACTTGGTGCGGATGAATTCGTAGTGTCTGGGCTTGAGTTCGTCTTTCATGGAGTTTCTCCTTGTTGTCTTTGCTTGTCGGTGGGCGAGGGATACCCGTCCCGGTCTTCTTTTTCAAGCGCGTCGAGGACGTAGGCCTTGTTTCGTGCTCCAGGGCGTTGACGGCGGGGCCGTGATGGAGCAACAAGCGAATCATGAGCGAAGCATGCCGCAGCCATGAGGAACTCCATGCCGAGTTGGAAGCGCTCCGGATGCGTGCCGCGCATCTGGAGGAGGCGCTGCATGCGGTGCATGAGTCCGAGGAGCGCTACCGAAGGCTTTTGGAGACCGTGACCAACTACGTCTACACCGTGCGGGTGGAGGACGGCCGGGCCGTGGAGACGACCCACGGCGAGGGCTGCGTCCGTCTGACGGGCTACACGGCCGAGGAGTACGCGGCCGATCCCCTCCTGTGGTACCGCATGGTGCACGAGGAGGACCGGGCGGCGGTTCTGGAGCAGGCGGCGCGCCTGTTGCGGGGCGAGTCCGCCCCGGCCCTGGAGCATCGCATCCTGCACAAGGACGGCTCTGAACGCTGGGTTCGCAACACCCCCGTGATCCGCCGGGACGCCTTCGGGCGCGTGGCCTTCTACGACGGCATCCTCCAGGACATCACCGGGGCCAAGAACATGGAGGAGGCGGCGCGCCACGCCTCACTGCACGACGCGCTGACCGGGCTGGCCAACCGGCACCTGCTCATGGACCGCCTGTCGCGAACCATCGAGTCGGCCCGGCGCGACGGGGTGAAGGTCGCGGTGCTCTTTCTGGACCTGGACAATTTCAAGCCCGTCAACGACCGTCTGGGCCACGCCGTGGGCGACGAGGTGCTCAAGGAGGCGGCGGCGCGGGTGCTGGCGCAGGTGCGCGCCTCGGACACGGTGGCCCGGGTGGGCGGCGACGAGTTCGTGGTGGTGCTGCCGGGCCAGATGGGCGGGGCGGGCGCGGCGGAGGTGTCGCGCAAGATCATCCGGGCTCTGGGTCAGCCTTACGCGAGCCTGGGCGGGGCGCAGGGCCCCGGAGGCAGCGTGGGCATAAGCCTCTACCCCGACGACGGCCAGGACCCCTGGGAGCTGGTGAAGATGGCCGACCAGGCCATGTACTACGTGAAGAACCACATCCGTTCGAGCTTCGCCTTCCATTCGAGCCTCGTGCGCCAGGCCGGTCTGGAGCCGCACGACTCATGATCGAACCCCATTCCGGGTGTCTTTTCGAGGGGCTCTTCCGCCTTCATCTGGCCGTGATGCTCGTGCTGGACCCCGAGACCCTCCAGGTGCTCGACGCCAACGACGCGGCCCTGGCCTTCTACGGCTGGACGCCCGGTGAGATCGGCTTCCGCGGCCTGGGGGACATCTGCCAAGACGGGCCTCTGTGCACCCTGGAGACCCTCGAGCGGTGCCGGGAAGGCGGCGGGCGCGTGGCCCGCTGCCGCCACTTGGCCGCTGGAGGCGAGGTGCGCGACGTGGACATCCGCATCTCGCGCATCCCTTCTGGAGAGCGCTGCGTGCTCTTCGCCGTGGTCAGCGACGTGACGGCCCTGGTGCGGGCCGAGAATGCCCTGCGCGATTCCGAGGAGCGCCTGCGCAGCATCTGCGAGAACACCCGCGAGGGTCTCTTCCAGGTGGATCTGGAGCGCAGGCGCTATCTCTGGGTCAACCAGGCCTACGCGCGCATTCTGGGCTACGAGAGCCCGGGGGAGTTGCTCGAGGCGATGGAGGACCCGGAAAGCCAGGCGTGGTATTCCCTGGAGGAGCGCGAGAGGGTCATGAGTGTTCTGCTGGAGCGGGGCTTCCTGGAGCGCCACGAGTTGCGCCTGCGCCGGCGCGACGGCAGGGCGGCGTGGCTGTCGGGCAGCGCCTGGGTGGTGCGCGGCTCCGGGGGCGAGGCGGCGCGCATCGAGGGCGTGGTGGAGGACATCACCCCCCGCAAGCGCGCGGAGGACGAACGCATGCTCCTGGCCACGGCCGTGGAGCAGGCGGCCGAAGGCGTGGCGATCGTCACCGGGGGGAGCTGGCTGGTGGAGTACGCCAATCCGGCCTTCGGCACGGTGACCGGGTTCGAGCGCGGGGAGATTCTCGGGCGCGACTTCTTCAGTCTTTTCGGGCGCGGCCGCCAGCCTCTACCCTCCCGCGACATCCGGGAGGCCCTCCTGGAGGGGCGGGAGTGGACCGGCCCCGTCAGGGACGTCAAGCCCGGCGGCCAGCCGCTGGCGGCCGAGGCCGTGTTCTCGCCCATCCGCGACGCCACGGGGCGCGTGGGGCGGGCCGTGGTGCTCCTGCGCGACGTGTCCCCGCTCACCCGGCTGGAGAACCGCCTGCGCCGCGCCCAGAAGCTGGAGGCCGTGGGCACCCTGGCCGGGGGCATCGCCCACGACTTCAACAACATCCTCACGCCCATCCTGCTCAACGCCGAGGTGGGGCTCCAGCTCGTGGAGCAGGGGGACATCCTGCGCAGGCCCCTGGAGGAGATCGCCCGGGCGGGCGGGCGCGCCCGGCAGCTGATCCGCCAGGTCCTGGTGTTCAGCCGCCAGGGGGACCTGCGGGCCGAACGCGTGGACCTGGCCGAGATCGTGCGCGAGGCCGCGCGGCTCTTGCGCGAGCGCCTGCCGGGCAACGTGGCCCTGGCCCTGGACGTGGACCCCGAGTCCCTGCCCGTGCTGGCCGACCCGGGCCTTCTGCATCAGGTGGTGGTGAACCTGGCCGACAACGCCCTGCACGCCATGCAGGAAAAGGGCGGCGTGCTGGGGCTAAGGATCATGCGTCGCCGGGGAGGCTGCCCGGAGGGGGCGGCGGAGAGCCGCCAGCGCGAGGGCGAGCATGCGCTGCTCGCGGTTTCGGACACCGGGCACGGCATGGACGAGGCCCTGGTGGAGCGCATCTTCACGCCCTTTTTCACCACCAAGCGCCCGGGCGAGGGCACGGGCATGGGGCTCTCCGCCGTGCACGGGATCATCCGGTCCCTGGGGGGCGGGGTGCGGGTGGAGAGCCGCCTGGGCGAGGGGAGCCTCTTCGAGGTCTGCCTGCCGCTGGCCGGTCCGGTGGCCCCGCCGGGGCGCGAACCGGGCGGACAGCGCGTGCTGGTGGTGGACGCCCAGGCCTTTTCGCGCCGGGCCCTGGCCATGATCCTGGAGGGGCTGGGCTACAAGACCACCGCCATGCGCGACGCGGCCAAGGCCCTGCGGGTGTTCGCCCGCGCGCCGGGCCGATTCCGCGCCGTGCTGGCCGGGGAGGACCTGCACGGCATGTCCGGCCGGACGTTCCTGAAGGCCTGCCGTCAGGCCGGACGCCAGTCCGGGCTGGTGCTCATGGCGGACCGCGACGACGAAGCCCAGGGGCGTCCCGCGGCGGACGCCGTGGTGGTGAAGCCCGTGGGGGCGCAGGCCCTGGCGCAGGCCCTGGACGAGGCCCTGGCCCGGGCGGCGCGCCGCGCGGGCCTGGCTACCAGTTCCACGGAGTGATCTCGAAATGCGCCTGGGGGTGGGCGCAGGCCGGACAGCGCTCCGGGGCGGCCTTGGCCTCGTGGGTCCAGCCGCAGTGGCGGCAGCGCCAGAGCACGGGCTCGGGGCGCGCGAAGACGCTTCCGGCGCGCAGGTTTTCGGCCAGGGCGCGGAAGCGTTGCTGGTGATGGATTTCCGCCCGGGCGATGTGCTCGAACACCAGGGCGGCCTCGGCGAAGCCTTCGTCGCGGGCCACGCCCGCAGCCTCGGGGTAGGTGAGGCTGCCCACGCGCTCCTCGCCCAGGGCCGAGCGTTCCAGGTTGTCCAGGGTGGGGCCGGATTCGGGGAAGGCCAGGGGCAGGGTCACCTCGGCGGAGAGTCCGCCCAGGAGCCTGGAGAAGCGCCTGGCGTGGGCCTTTTCCTGCTCCGATGTCTCCAGGAAGAGGGCGGCGATCTGCTCGTAGCCTTCCTTTTTGGCCTGCTTGGCGTGGAAGGCGTAGCGCACATGGGCCTGGCACTCCCCGGCAAAGGCGGCGAGCAGGTTTTTTTCGGTCCGGCTTCCCTTCAGATCGGGCATGGTCAACCTCCTGCGTGGCGGCGGCGTTCCGGAAAAACCTACCACGATCGGGGACATGACGCCAGGGGAGCGCCGGACGATTCGTGAAGCTTGGCACGAACGTCCGCTTTTCATTGACATAATTGCTGGCCCCAGCCTATATCCCCGGGGTATCGAGAGCACTTTCACCGCAGGGCGTCCGTCCTGCGGACATCACGGGTCGCGCCCGCACGCAAGGAGAAGCCATGCCGCTGGTATCCCCCAAGGAAATGTTCGAGAAGGCCTACGCCGGCGGCTATGCCGTGGGCGCGTTCAACGTCAACAACATGGAGATCGTCCAGGGCATCATCGCCGCTGGCAACCAGGAGCGCTCGCCGCTCATCCTGCAGGTCTCGGCCGGCGCGCGCAAGTACGCGGGCGAGAACTACATCATGAAGCTCATGGAGGCCGCCATGCAGGACACCGACCTGCCCGTGGTGCTCCACCTCGACCACGGGCAGAACTTCGAGATCTGCGAAATGGTCATCAAGGCGGGCTTCACCTCGGTGATGGTCGACGGCTCGCACCTGCCCTTCGAGGAGAACATCGCCCTGACAAAGCGCGTGGTGGAATGCGCCCACGCCCAGGGCGTGTTCGTGGAGGCCGAGCTCGGCCGCCTGGCAGGCGTGGAAGAGGACGTGAGCAGCGAGCACAGCATCTACACCGACCCCGACCAGGCCGTGGAGTTCGTGGAACGCTCGGGGTGCGACTCGCTGGCCATCGCCATCGGCACCAGCCACGGGGCCTACAAGTTCAAGGGCGAGGCCAAGCTCGACTTCGACCGCCTGGAGAAGATCGGCAAGCTCATGCCCGGCTATCCCCTGGTGCTTCACGGATCGTCGTCGGTGCCCCAGGAGTTCGTGGAGATGGCCAACAAGTACGGCGGGACCGTGGGCAGCGCCCGGGGCGTGCCCGAGGACATGCTGCGCCGCGCCGCCTCCATGGCCGTGTGCAAGATCAACATCGACACCGACATCCGCCTGGCCATGACCGCCGTGATCCGCAAACACTTCGCGGAACACCCCGACCACTTCGACCCCAGGCAATACCTCACCCCCGCGCGCGACGCCGTGCGCGACATGGTGGCCCACAAGATCAGGAACGTCCTGGGCTGCTCCGGCAAGGCCTGAGCGCCCCGGGCGACCAACCCATCCACAAGCCCCGCGTGAAGAAGGAGACTCACATGGCGACCAAGATTGGCGTGAACGGGTTCGGCCGCATCGGCCGCTACCTCACCAGGATTCTCGCGAACGACCAGACCATCCAGATCGCCGCGATCAACGCCAGGGCGGGCAACGAGGAGCTGGCCAGGCTTCTCAAGCACGACTCCGTGCACCGCAACTTCCAGGGCGAAGTGAGCGTGTGGGAACACGGCATCACCGTGAACGGCCGCGAAATCCTCGTGACGCGCTGCAACGCCGGAGAGTGGAAGTGGGGCGAACTGGGCATCGACCTGGTGACCGACACCACCGGCAAGTTCGTGGACCACGAGAAGGCCTCCCACCACCTGTCCTGCGGGGCCAAGAAGGTGGTGATCTCCGCCCCGGCCAAGGGTCCCGACTGCACCATCGTCATGGGCGTCAACGAGCACGAGTACGACCCGGCCAAGCACCACATCATCTCCTCGGCCTCGTGCACCACCAACTGCCTCGCCCCCGTGGCCAAGGTGCTCAACGACGCCTTCGGCATCAAGCACGGGCTCATGACCACCATCCACTCCTACACCATGAGCCAGCGCATCCTGGACGGCTCCCACAAGGATCCGCGCCGCGCCCGCGCCGCCTGCGTCTCGCTCATCCCCACCACCACCGGGGCCGCCCGCGCCACCACCCTGGTGCTCCCGGAGCTCAAGGGCAAGCTCGACGGCTACGCCATCCGCGTGCCCACCCCGGACGGCTCCATCGTGGACCTCACCTGCGAGATGGAGAAGCCCGTCACCAAGGAGGCCGTGAACGTCCTGCTCAAGGCCAAGGCCAGCGAGGCCATGGGCTACACCGAGGAGCCCCTGGTCTCCGTGGACTACCTGGGCGACACCCACGGCGGCGTGGTGGACGGCCTGCTCACCCAGGTGCTGGACAACAACATGCTCAAGGTGGTGATCTGGTACGACAACGAGGCCGGATTCACCCACCAGCTGGTGCGCCTGCTCAAGCTGGTGGCCAAGGGCTAGCGCCCGGCCGCCCTCCCGGCGCAGGCCGCGCCGGGGATTTGATAAGCGCGCCGAACGGTTGACCCGGCCCGGCCGGGGGGAGTATCCCCCGGCCGGGCCTTTGCCGTTTCCGCCCCCAGAGCCGGGGCCGCCCTGTGCGAAAGGAGCAACGCCTCGTGGAGATCACCCCCCTCGCCGGATTCCTCACAGGCGTCCTGCGCGACGCCGTCAAGACCAGCCTCGCCCTGTTCAAGGTGATGGTTCCCATCATCATCGTCGTGAAAATCCTCAAGGAGGCCGGGCTCATCGCCTATCTGGCCGCGCCTCTGGGGCCGCTCATGGAGTGGCTGGGGCTGCCCGCCGGGCTGGGGCTGGCCTGGGCCACGGCCATGGTTTCCAGCATCTACGCGGGGCTGCTGGTGTTCCAGGCCGTCTCGGACGCCACGCTCACCCAGGCCCAGGTGTCGGTGTTCGCCATCCTGGTGCTCATCGCCCACAATCTGCTGGTGGAAGGGCAGGTGACCAAACGCTGCGGCGTGAGCTTCCTGGGCCAGAACGCCCTGCGTTTCTTCGGAGCCCTGGGCTGCGCCTGGTGCTTCAAGGCCTCGTGCGAGGCCTTCGGGCTCTTCGGCGGCCCGGCCGTCATGCTCTGGCTGCCCCCGGTCCAGGAGGCGGGGCTGGCGGCCTGGGCCTTGGGGGAACTCAAGAACCTGGGCTCCATCTTTTTGATCATCGTGGCGATCATGGCGCTTATGCGCACCCTCAACGCCCTTGGGCTCACGCGGCTTTTGGAGCGCCTGCTCACGCCGTTTCTGCGGATCATGGGCATCGGCCCCACGGCGGCCACCATCACCGTGGTGGGCATGACCATGGGCCTGGCCTACGGCGGCGGGCTGATCATCCACGAGGCCCAGGCCGGGCACATCCCCCGGCGCGACATCTTCGCGGCGGTGTCGCTCATGAGCCTGTCGCACGCGCTCATCGAGGACACGCTGCTCCTGGCGCTCATCGGGGCCAGCCCGTGGGGCACGCTTGGGGCCAGGCTCGCCTTCTCGCTGGTGGTCACGGCCGCGCTGGCGCGCTGGGCGGCCGGGCGTCAGGCGGCGCCGGTCCGGGCGGCCTGAGCGTTCCGGGCGGGGCCGCGCCGCCCCCGGCGTCCCTCGCCCCCGGGGGAGGCGGGCCCGACGCTCCGCGCCGCCCGCCCGGAGCGATCGATGCGGCGCGTTGCCGAATCGTTCCCGTTTTCTTTATCTTTTCGCTTGTTCTCAAGGCGTGCCTGTCCTAGATGTTTCTTACGTTTTCGTAGAGTTTCCTCTCGAATATCCTGCGGTACGGTGAATTTCACGGGGTTTGTAGGCGTTCTGAAACGGTCACACTAGCATGGCGTACTCCCAAGTCAGACAGCATCTTCGAAACGATGACGTCTGGTCGAGGGAACGGACGAACACGTGGAGCAGGATCGCTCCACCTGGGAAAGGGGCCAAACGATGAAAGATTTGCGGCTTGCGGTGAAGATCGGAGTGGGGTTCGGGCTGATCCTTGCCATTGCCTGCGCCTTGGGCCTGATGGCCGTGTTCCAGATGGGCAAGGCCGAGGAAAGCTCCTCGCGCATGAAGGACGAGTACGTCCCCGAAGTGATGCTCGCCAACGATCTGGAGCGCCACGCCCTGCTGACCATGTACGGCATGCGCGGGTTCGTCTATTCCGGCAAGACCAGCTACATTGACGAGAGCCGCAAGAACATGGCCGAGGTGGAAAAGGCCCTGGTCGGCGCCAAGGCCCTGGTGGAGAAGTTCCCCCGGCTGGTCAAGCTGCGCGAAAGCCTGGACACGGCCCGGACCCGCTTCGCCGAGTACGAGAAGCTGGCCGAGGAGACCAAGACCCGCCTCGGCCAGCAGGCAAAGGACCGCGTCGAGCGCATCCGCGCGGCCGCCGACGTGCTGGCCCAGGCCGAGCAGTACCTGAGCTCCCAGGACGTCTCCCTCCGCGAGGAGATCGAGCGCGATGTCCCCAACAAGGTTCTGGTGGAGCGCTACGAGAAAATCAAACTCATGACGTTCATCGTGCAGAGCGTCGCGGATGCGCGCATCAAGATCCTCAGCGGCGACGCCAACGACGACCTGGCGCTCTACACCGCCGCCCTGGGCCTCTTTCCGGCCATCGAGTCCGGGCTGGCCAAGATCCGGCTCACCACGGTCAAGGCGGAGAACCTCAAGCGGCTCGACGCGTTGGAAACCGGATTGGCCACCTACAAGCGCCTGGTGGGCAGGCAGATCGAGAACACCCAGGCGGTGCAGACGCTCAACGAGAAGCGCGGCAAGGTGGCCCAGGACGTGCTGGACGCCGCCGAGGGCATCGCCACGGAGGGCATGGGCCAGGTGGCCAAGCTGGCCGCCGACTCCGACGAGGGCCTCACGGCCTCCGGCCGCCTCCTTCTCGGCGGGCTGGCGGTGGCCCTGGCCCTGGGCGCGACGGTGGCGGTGCTCATCACCCGGGCCATCACGGGGCCGGTGCGCCGCGGCGTGGACTTCGCCAGGACCGTGGCCGGTGGCGAC
>NZ_BLTE01000018.1 GCF_013019105.1 Fundidesulfovibrio magnetotacticus | reverse complement strand
GGCGGCGGCGCAGGGCGACACGGCCAGGGTCAAGGAACTGGCCGGGCAGATCAGGGAGACGGCGGGGGAGATTGAGGGCGCGTGCGGGTAGGCCCGGCGCAGCCTCCAATTGACACCTTGACGATGTATCACGGAAGATATATCTGGCGGACATGAACGGACGCGAGGTCATCTAGAAGCTGGAGGCCGCCGGGTGGCATCTCCGGTTGGTGGCGGGGAGTCACCACATGATGGAGAAGGACGGCCGCAAGGTTCCGGTTCCGGTCCATGGCTCGAAAGACCTCACGCCCGGCCTGTTGGCGGCGATTCAGCGCCAGACGGGCGTCAAGATCAAGTAGAGGAGGCCCCACCGCCATGGATATTCGCTACCACGCCGTCTTTGAACCCCAGGCCGAGGGGGGCTTTTTCGTGCGCTTCCTCGACTTCGAGGACACCTTCACGCAGGGGGAGACCGAGGAGGAGTGCTTGTTCAACGCGGCCGAAGTGTTGACCGGCATGTTGAGCCTCAAACTGGAAGACGGCATAGACATCCCCGTGCCCGGCCCCTGCGTGTCCGGTTCGCACGCCATCGCCCCGGACGCCAAGGTGCAGGCCGCCCTTCTGGTGCGTTTCGCTCGTGGAGAGCGCACCCTGTCCGAACTCGCCCGCGCCCTGGAAACCTCCTGGCCGTCGGCCAAGCGGCTGGAAGACCCCCGGCACTGGCCCTCGCTCAAGACCCTGGACCGCGCCGCCGCCGCCATGGGCAAGCGGCTCGTGCTGGCCTTCGAGTGAACCGCCCCTGACATGAAGATGAAAGCCCCGGCCCAGCGCCGGGGCTTTTTCGTCTCAGGCCTTGCCCACGAACCGCTCGTGCGCCTCGCGGACCTTGTGGGCGTCGAAGTTGAGCCGGATGGAGTCTACCCCGCCCCGGCGTCTCAGGGCGCGCCAGACGGCCACCAGGGCGGCGGCCAGGCCAGGGGCGCGGCCACGTAGAAGATCATGCTGTCCTGGGGCATGTGGTAGACCTACCAGGAGCCCCGCCGGAGGGGAAGCGCCCGACCAGGCAGTTCCCATTCTGTTCCCAGAATCAGGCGGGAACGCAGCGTCCGCCTTGCACGCGGGCCTTTCCGTGGGCCACGAGCTTCTGCACCGACACCCCGCCGTTCGCCACCTGGAGCCGGAGGAGCGCGCCATGCTGACGCACAATCTCCATTGCCTCCTGCCGCTGGTGGGCCAGGACCGGCCCGTCAAAGCGCAAGAGGAGGCCCCGTCCCGCCCGATGGCCGGGATGCGTAGAACCGCTCCCGGAGGGCGCGCAGGGGGTCGAACAGGGAGGGCATGGGGACGGCGTAGCGCCGGGCGGGGAGGGCGGTCAAGCAGGTGGTGGAGGGCAGGCACAGGCGAATCCCTATCCGTCCGCTGGGACAAGGACGAATAATTCCAGGCACTATCCAGGCACAGAAATGGGCAAAAAAGAAATCAGGGGCTTAGGCTTTCTGCCTAAACCCCTGTTTTCTTTGGTGCGCCCGGCAGGATTTGAACCTGCGGCCTACGGATTCCTAGGCCTTGCCCCCGTGCTTCACAACCTCCTCAAAAGATTGGAAGCTACGGAAATTGTTGAAGAAGATTTTCCACATATTAGCAGACATTTTCCAAGTTTTGCCGGTTTTGGAGGATAAGTCCCACACCAACATCACCAGGGGGGGCGTAGGGGGAGTCGGCGTAGTCGACGTAGTCGACCTCCAGTCCTGATGATCTATGGAATTGATCGTCAGAACTTGCCATGTTCGTCGTGCAGAGTTATAATATTTGTGTCAACTCAGACGAGGAGGAAAGATGCAAACTCTCAAGGTCCGCAAGGTCGGCAATTCACTCGGTCTCGTGCTCCCCAAGGACGCTGCGTCGCGGTTGAACGTTCGTGAAGGGGATGTGGTCTATCTGACGGATGCCGAAGATGGCGGATTTCGGCTGACGCCACTCAACGAGCAGTTTGCTGAACAAATGGCAGCAGCTGAGGACATCATGCGCGAGGACCGTGATGTTCTACGCGAGTTGGCTAAACGATGAGCGATTCATGGATTGAAAAGGATTTTGTGCTGGCTGTTCATGATAAGCTTATCGCGGACCATGGCGGAGTCTCAGGCTTACGCGACATGGGATTGTTGGAAAGCGCTCTTGGACGACCTCTACAACTAGGGGTATATGGGGAGCCAGATGTTTTTGATCTGGCAGCAGCGTATGCTTATGGTATCGCCCGCAATCATCCCTTCTTGGATGGGAACAAACGCACCGCATATGTGACGTGCATGGCTTTTCTCAGGTTGCGGGGAATTAGAATACATGCTGACGGCGTGGATAAGGTGACAATGTTTGAACGCCTAGGGAAAGGGGAGGTGGATCAAGATGTTCTGGCTGGATGGTTGCGTGAACGGCGCGGCTAATGGGCATTCCGATCTGCTGATTCCATTAGATTTGGGTTAGTGGCAGGGTGAGGCAGGCTGCATCACCATCAGCACTGCCTCTCCCGTTTTATTACGCTGGCTCAAGATCGAATTTAATGTCCTCTCAATACTCCATTGAAAATGACACGCCGACGCTTTTGACCTCATGGATTGCCCCAGGGTTTTCTGGCACGCGTACACCAGCAGCAAGACAGGCAAAACCGAGGTGGGGCCTTTTCAGGATCGGAAGAAGTTCATGAGGACTCTGTGCGAGAAGGCGGGGGTCCGCTACTTCAGGTTCCACGCGTTGAGGCATTCTGGAGCCTCGGTCATGGACAGCCTGAACGTGCCGATCGGCTCGATCCAGAGGATTCTCGGTCACGAGAACCGGACGACAACCGAGATCTATCTACACAGCATCGGTGACTGCGAGAGGCGTGCGATGGACATCTTCGAAAGTGCCCGTGTGGGAAAAGTCCCACACCAAGTCCCACACCATTGAAAAAGGGGCTTAGGACCGTTGTCCTAAACCCCTGTTTTCTTGGTGCGCCCGGCAGGATTTGAACCTGCGGCCTACGGATTCGTAGTCCGGCGCTCTATCCGCTGAGCTACGGGCGCGTCGTCGAGAAGTGGGTATTTAAAGAGAACCCCCCCTCGCGTCAAGCAAAGATTTCATTTTTCTTCCAGATCGATGAAGGAACTTCCCGAAGCGCCCCGCAAAAGCAGGCACTTCAATGGTTTAAGGCGCACAGGTTCCATGTCCGCCCCGGAGAGGAAATCCCGCAGGTGCGGATGCCGGGCGGCGATCCTCTCCAGGGCGGCCCGTTTCGCCGCCGGAACTTCCAGAGGTATGTGGAGGCAGTCCAGCGTCAGGGCGCGCACGCGGCTTCTGTCCCCGTCCGGAGCCTGGCAGCGCTCGTCGATGAGCAGCGACACCCGGGGATTCTCCCGCAGGTTGGCCCATTTGCGCGTGCCCGACCCCGTGGCCAGATAGATGCTTGAGCAGTCCGGCTCCACGGCGTAGGACATGAGCGACGCGCGCGGCGCGCCGCCCCCGCAGGTGGCCATCGCGCACAGGCCGTTCCCAAGGATCATCGCGGCCATTTCCTCATGAAGTTCCATGCGAACCTCCTGCGTTAAACATCCCCGAAACCCTAGACCAGCCATGCAAAGTCTCCAAGAGAAACTCGCCCACACCATCGATTTCCTGGAATCGCTCCTGAAGGACCGCGACCCCTCCTGCGTGGCCGTGGCCTGGACAGGCGGCAAGGACTCCACCGTGGTCCTCAATCTCTGGCGCGCGGTCACGCCCGGCCCCCTGAAGGCCGTGAACCTGGATACGGGCCACAAATTCCCGGAAATCCTCGCCTTCCGCGACAGGATGGCCAGGGAGTGGGGCGTGGACCTGCACATCGTGCGCCCCCTGCCAGAGGAGATCCCCCAGGAGATCGCCCAGGACAAGATGGCCTGCTGCCGGGCGCTCAAGGTGGAGCCCCTGCGCCGGGCCGTGGCCCAGATGGGTCTGGAAGTGCTGTTGAGCGGCGTGCGCGCCGACGAAAACCGCGCCCGCAAAAACCTGGACCTGCTGGAGGACCGCAACGGCTACCTCCAGGCCAACCCCATCCTCCACTGGACCGAGATGGACGTATGGGCCCTGATCACCCAGCGCGGCCTGCCCTATTGCGAGCTCTACGACAGGGGCTACCGCTCCCTGGGCTGCGTGCCCTGCACGGCCCTCAGCGCTCCGGGCCTGGGCGAACGCGGCGGGCGCGATTCCGAAAAAGAGGCGCGCATGGCGGAACTCCACGCCCTGGGCTACTTCTGACCCCTCGCGTCCCCCATTTGCATCGACCCTGAAATAGGATAGAATCCCCCACTTCCATGAGCGACCACAGACAGCCATCCCCCATCCGCCGACACAAGACCCGCGTGATCCGCCTGGGTTCCCTGTTCCTGGGCGGTGACCATCCCATCCGCGTGCAGTCCATGACCAACACGGACACCCGCGACGTGAAGGCCTCCACAGCCCAGGTGCTGGCCCTGGCCGAGGCCGGGTGCGAGATCGTGCGCCTGGCCGTGCCCGACGAGGAGGCCGCCCGGGCGCTTAAAGCCATCAAGGCCGTCTCGCCCGTGCCCCTGGTGGCGGACATCCATTTCGACCACCGCCTGGCCCTGATGGCCCTGGAATCCGGCGTGGACGGCCTGCGCATCAACCCCGGAAACATCGGCGGCCCGGAAAAGGTGGCCGCCGTGGTACGCGCGGCCTCCGAGCGCGGCGCGCCCATCCGCATCGGGGTCAACTCGGGCTCGGTGGAGAAGTCCCTGCTGGCCAAGTACGGCGGCCCCACGCCCCAGGCCATGGTGGAGAGCGCCCTGCACCACGTGCGCCTCCTGGAGGATCAGGGCTTCGACCAGATCAAGATTTCGCTCAAGTCCTCCAGCGTTCCGGCCACCATCGCGGCCTATTCGCTCCTGTCCGAGACCGTGGACTACCCCCTGCACATCGGCATCACCGAGGCGGGCACGCCCCTGCGCGGGGCCGCCAAGTCCGGCGTGGGCCTGGGGGTGCTCCTGTGGATGGGCCTGGGCGACACGCTGCGCGTCTCGCTCACGGGCGATCCGCTCACGGAGATGACGCCCGCGTGGGAGATCCTGCGCTGCCTGGGCATCCGCGAGCGCGGCCCGGAGATCGTCTCCTGCCCCACCTGCGGGCGCACGGAGATCGACCTGGCGGGACTGGCCCAGGCCGTGGAGGAGAAGCTGCGCTACGTGCGCACGCCCATCAAGGTGGCCGTGATGGGCTGCGTGGTCAACGGCCCGGGCGAGGCGCGCGAGGCGGACATCGGCCTCGCGGGCGGACGCGACTGCGCCGTGATCTTCCGCAAAGGGGAAGTGGTGCGCAAGGTGCGCGGAGAATCCAACGTGCTCGCGGAGTTCCTGCGCGAGCTCGACACCATCATCACGGAGTTCGAGAACAGATGAAACTGAGCAGATACTACGCCCCCACCCTCAAGGAAGACCCGGCCGACGCCGAGGTGGTCAGCCACAAGCTCATGCTGCGCGCGGGCATGATCCGCAAGCTCACCTCGGGCATCTACACCTTCCTGCCCCTGGGGCTGCGCTCGCTCAACAAGGCCGCGCGCATCGTGCGCGAGGAGATGGACCGCGCCGGAGCCCTGGAGATCCTCATGCCCGGCGTGCAGCCCGCCGACCTCTGGCAGGAGACCGGGCGCTGGGAATACTACGGCAAGGAGCTCCTGCGCTTCAAGGACCGCCACGACCGCGCCTATTGCCTTGGCCCCACCCACGAGGAAGTGGTCACGGACCTGATCCGCCACGAGGTGCGCTCCTACCGCCAGCTGCCGCTCAACCTCTATCAGGTGCAGACCAAGTTCCGCGACGAGATCCGGCCGCGCTTCGGGCTCATGCGCGGGCGCGAATTCGTCATGAAGGACGCCTACTCCTTCGACAAGGACGAGGAGGGCGCGCTGGTCAGCTACAAGGCCATGTACGACGCCTACTGCCGCATCTTCTCGCGCCTGGGCCTGCGTTTCCGGGCCGTGGAGGCCGACACCGGGGCCATCGGCGGCAACTACTCCCACGAATTCATGGTGCTGGCCGACACCGGCGAGGACACCATCGCCGCCTGCCCCTCCTGCGAGTACGGGGCCAACCTGGAGAAGGCCGAGGCCATGCTCCCGGTGAAGACCAAGCCCGGCAACTGCCCCGAACACAAGCTGGTGGCCACTCCCGGAGCGCACACCGTGGAAGAGGTGGCCGCCTTCCTGAAGGTCGAACCCGCGCGCATCGTCAAGACGCTGCTCTACGTGGCCGACGGCAAGCCCGTGGCCGCCCTGGTGCGCGGCGACCGGGAATTGAACGAAGTGAAGCTGAAAAACGCCCTCAACGCCCAGGACGTGGCCCTGGCCACCCCCGAGCAGGTTCAGGCCTGGACCAAGGCCCCCGTGGGCTTCGCCGGACCCGTGGGTCTGAACGCCGACGTGGTGAAGACCATTCTGGCCGACCGCGAACTCTCCCAGGACACCGACTGGATCACCGGAGCCAACAAGGCCGACGCGCACTTCCTCCACGTGGACCTGGACGACGACGTGCTCCTCACCAACTACGCCGACCTGCGCAACGTGGCCTGCGGCGACCCCTGCCCGCGCTGCGGCGCCCCCCTGGAGCTGACCAAGGGCATCGAGGTGGGCCACGTGTTCAAGCTGGGCTACAAGTATTCCGAGGCCATGAAGGCCTCCGTGCTGGACGAGCAGGGCAAGGACCGGCTGGTCTACATGGGCTGCTACGGCATCGGCGTGTCGCGGGTGGTGGCCGCCTGCATCGAGCAGAACCACGACGGCGCGGGCATCAAGTTCCCGCCCGCCCTGGCCCCCTTCGAGGTGGCGGTGGTCTGCCTGGACGTGAAGGGCGAGCCCCTGGCCAAGGCCGAGGCCATCTACGCCTGGCTCACCGGACAGGGCGTCGAGGCCGTGCTGGACGACCGCGACGAGCGCCCGGGCGTCAAGTTCAAGGACATCGACCTCATGGGCTTCCCCTTCCAGATCGTGCTGGGCGGCAAGGGCCTGGCGCGCGGCATCGTGGAAGTGAAGGACCGCCGCACGGGCGAGAAGTCCGAGCTTCCCGTCGAGGGCTTCGAGGCCGCGTTCACCGCGTGGCGGCTTCAGGCGCTGGCTGGCTGGGAATCCCGGTAGGGCAGGGACACCCGCATGGGAGTCCAGAGGGCGCAGCCCTTTGGCCGCCGGAGGCTTCTCCCTGTCCGGCGGTGCCGAGGCCGGGTCTAGCCATGCCCCACATCTTCCGCGTCGGCGAGATCACCCGCGCCCTCAAGGACGTGGTGGAGGGCCAGTTCCCCTTCGTGTGGGTGCGCGGCCAGGTGTCCAACCTGGCGCGCCCCGCCTCGGGGCATGTCTATTTCTCGCTCAAGGACGAAGAGTCGGTGCTCTCGGTGGTCTGGTTCAAGGGAAGCCGCCTGGGCCTTCCCCTGGAGGGCAGGGAGCGCTATGATCCCCTGACCGGCGAGGTCCTGGAGGAGGCCGACCCCTCGGCCTGGCTCAGCGAAGGCGTGGAGGCCCTGTGCGCCGGACGGCTCACGGTGTACGCCCCGCGCGGCAGCTACCAGCTGGTGGCGGAACTTGTGCAGGACATGGGCCTGGGCAGGCTCCACCTGGAGTTCGAGGCCCTCAAGCGCAGACTGGCGCAGCTTGGCTGGTTCGACCAGGAGCGCAAGCGCCCCCTGCCGCGAGACCCCGTCCGCGTGGCCCTGGTGACCAGCGCCTCGGGCGCGGCCGTGAAGGACTTCCTGCGCGTGGGCGGTTCTCGGGGCCTGGGCTGCGAGGTGCGCCTGCACCCCTGCCTGGTGCAGGGCGAGCAGGCCCCGGGCCAGATCGCCCGCGCCCTGGAGGCCGCCGGAGCGGACGGTTGGGCCGAGGCCGTGGCCCTGGTGCGCGGCGGAGGCTCCCTGGAGGATCTCTGGGCCTTCAACACCGAGGAGGTGGCCCGGGCCGTGGTGGAATGCCCGGTCCCCGTGGTCTGCGGAGTGGGGCACGAGGTGGACGTGACCATCGCGGACATGGCCGCCGACGTGCGCGCGGCCACGCCCAGCCACGCGGCGCAGTTGCTGTGGAGCGAGCGGCCCGTGCTGGCCCAGCGCGCCGACGAGGCCCTGGAGGCCCTGGAGCGCGGCTTCGCGCGCTTCCTGGCGGGACGCGCCGAGTGCCTGGAGGGCTTGGCCAGGGCCTTGTCCTGGCTGTCGCCCCGGAGCAGGGTGGAGCGCCTGGGCGAACGGCTGGAGGATCTTTCGACGCGCCTCGCTCGGGCAGGCCAGGACCTGACGCGGCGCGGGGCGGACGGGCTGGAGGCCCTGGCGCGGCGTCTCGACGCCTGCGGCCCTTCCCTGGGCGACACCCGCGCCCTGGATGCCCTGGAATCCCGCCTGGAGCTGGCGGCCGGACTGCACGCGGAACGCGCCGGTGCACGGCTGGAGCTTCTCACGGCGCGCCTGGAGGGGCTAGACCCCCTGGGGCCGCTGGCGCGCGGCTACGCCCTGGCCCTGAAGGCCGACGGCACGGCCTTGCGCTCCGTGACCGAGGCCTCCCCGGGCGACCGGCTGGACATCGTGGCGCGCGACGGCAGGCTCAGGACCAGCGTCCTGGACGTGGAGGAAACCCGGTGAACGTGTTGCGTGCTCTCGCGGCCCTCGTGCTGCTCCTCATGTCGGCGGCCCCGCTGCGGGCGGCCGACCAGACGCTCGTGGAAGGCCCCCTCACGGTGGTCGTGCCCGAGTCCGTGGGCGTGGGCCAGCCTTTCGTGGCCGAGGTGCGCCTGGTGAACCAGGTGGAGAAGGTCACGGCCGAGTGGCAGGGCAGGGTGGTGGAGGTGCTCATGAGCAAGCGCGGCCGGGAGTTCCGGGGCGAGGTGCTCCTGGCGGCCGGGCTCGAGGTGCAGCCCGGGTCCCACTCCCTGGTGGTGGAGGCCGTACGCCCGGCCCGGCGCGAGATGGTGCTGGGCAAGATTGAAGTGACGCCCACGGCCTTCCCCGAGCAACGCCTGAACCTGCCGCCTTCCACGGTGACTCCCTCCAAGGAGAACCTGGCGCGCATCAAACGCGAACAGGCGCTCATCGCCAAGGCCATGAACGAGGCGGGTGACCGCCGTTTCTGGAGCTTCCCCTTCCTGCGCCCGGTGCCCGGCGAGGTCACCAGCGCCTTCGGCCTGCGCCGCATCCTCAACGGCCAGCCGCGCAGCCCCCACACCGGCATCGACTTCGACGCCCAGAAGGGCGACCCCGTGCACGTCGCCAACCAGGGCAAGGTGATCCTCACGGGCGACTTTTTCTTCAACGGCCTCTCGGTGTTCATCGACCACGGCCAGGGCGTGGTGAGCATGTACTTCCACCTGTCCGCGGTTTCCGTGCGCACCGGCCAACACCTGGAACGCGGCCAGCTGGTGGGCCTCGTGGGCTCCACGGGGCGTTCCACGGGGCCGCACCTGCATTTCGGCATGAAGGTTCTCGGCCAGTCCGTGGATCCCATGCCCCTGTTCACGGCCGGCGGCCCCTTCGACCGTCGGCCCGGAGGATGATCATGAGCGCCAAGAAACCGACCTTCGAGAAAAACATCGACCGGCTGCGGGCCATCGTGGAACAGCTGGAGAGCGGCGAGCTGCCCCTGGACCTGGGCGTATCCCTCTATAAGGAAGGCCAGACCCTGGCCGCCTCCTGCCGCACCCAACTGGAGGAGGCCCGGCTCGTGGTGAGCCAGGCTACCCCGGAAGGCCTCAAACCCTTCGACCACGCCGCCGGCGAGGAGAACTGACGTGAGCATCAAGGACCGCCTGCGCGGCTATTCCCACGAAGTGGAGGAGGCCCTGCGCGGCCTGCTCAAGGGCAAGGGCATCCCGGCCGGACTGCGCGAGGCCATGGAATACAGCCTGCTGGCCGGGGGCAAGCGGCTCAGGCCCGTGCTCTGCCTGTGCTTCGCGCGCATGCTGGGGGCCGAGGCCCGGGCGGCCATGCCCTTCGCGGCGTCGCTGGAGTTCATCCACACCTATTCGCTGATCCACGACGACCTCCCGGCCATGGACGACGACGACCTGCGCCGGGGCCGCCCCTCCAACCACAAGGTGTTCGGCGAGGCCATGGCCATCCTGGCGGGCGACGGCCTGCTCACCGAGGCCTTCGGGCTCATGGCCTCCACGGCCGGGGAGCTGCCTCCCGGGCGCGTGGTGGAGGCCATCGCCACCCTGGCGCGCGCCGCCGGGGCCGGAGGCATGGTGGGCGGCCAGGCCCTGGACATGGCCTACACCGCCAAGGCGGGCGTGAGCCTGGAGGAACTGCGTGAGATGCAGGCCATGAAAACCGGCGCGCTCATCACCGCGGCCTGCGTGTGCGGCGCGCAACTGGCCGGGGCCGAGCCGGACGTGCTGGCCCGGGCGCGCAGCTACGGCCAGTCGGTGGGCGCGGCCTTCCAGATCGTGGACGACGTGCTGGACGTGGTGGGCGACGAAAAAGCCCTGGGCAAACCCGTGGGCTCCGACGAGGAGCAGGGCAAGACCACCTACCCCGCGCTCATCGGCGTGGAGCGCAGCATGGATCTGGCCCGACGCAACGCGGCCCAGGCCGTGGAAAGCCTGAGCCCCTTCCAGGGGCCGGAGGCCACCTTCCTGCGCGATCTGGCCCAGTTCATCGTGGACCGCGTGTCATAGGGCGATAGAGACCGAAAACCTTTGACGGAACGCCCCCGCAGGGGCAAAATATCCGTTTCCAACACGACTTCAGGAGTCATCGCCATCATGAGTCTTCTCGACGGCCACCCGTTGACCATGCTCGCGCGCGTGGATTCGCCCACGGACGTGGCCGCGCTCTCCCTCGATGACCTGGGGCTGCTGGCCCAGGACATTCGCGAACTGATCATCGCCACCGTGTCGGAGAACGGCGGACACCTGGCGCCGTCCCTGGGCGTGGTGGAGCTTACCCTGGCCCTGCTCAAGGTGCTGGACCTCTCCCAGGACAAGATCGTCTGGGACGTGGGCCACCAGGCCTACGCGTACAAGATCCTCACCGGGCGGCGCGACGCCTTCCACACCCTGCGCACCATGGGCGGCGTGAGCGGCTTCCCGCGCATGGCCGAGAGCCCCTTCGACCACTTCGGGACCGGCCACTCCAGCACGTCCATTTCGGCGGCCTCCGGCATGGCCATGGCCCGGGACGTGCTGGGCGAGTCGGGCAAGGTGGTGGCCGTGATCGGAGACGGGTCCATGACAGCGGGCCTGGCCTACGAGGGCCTCAACGAGGCGGGCGGCGACGGCCGCGACCTCGTGGTGGTGCTCAACGACAACAAGATGTCCATCTCCAAGAACGTCGGCGCTCTCTCGCTCTTCCTCTCGCGCCAGCTTTCCAACCGTTGGGTGAAGCGGGCCAAGAAGGAATTCGAATCCATGGCCCGGCACGTGCCCTTCGGCCTGGAGATGGTGGAACTGGCGCGGCGCGGCGAGGAATCCTTCAAAGGATTCTTCACGCCCGGCATGCTCTTCGAGGCGTTCCACTTCAACTATCTCGGCCCCATCGACGGCCACGACCTGCCCAAGCTCGTCTCGGTGTTCAAGGACGTGCGCGAGATGAAAGGCCCGGTGCTCGTGCACGTGCTCACCCAGAAGGGCAAGGGCTACACCCCCGCGGAACAAAACCCCACATACTACCACGGCGTTGGCTCCTTCGAGCCGGAGACGGGCGAGATCATCAAGAATTCGCCCTCCAAACTGCCCACGTACACCGACGTGTTCGGCGACACCCTCTGCAAGCTGGCTCGCACGGACCGGCGCATCGTGGCCATCACGGCCGCCATGCCCGAGGGCACGGGGCTCTCCTGCTTCGCCCAGCTCTTCCCCGACCGCTTCGTGGACGTGGGCATCTGCGAGCAGCACGCCGTCACCTTCGCTGGGGGCATGGCCACGCGGGGGCTCAAGCCGGTGGTGGCCATCTATTCCACGTTCCTGCAGCGCTCCTACGACCAGATCGTGCACGACGTCTGCCTGCAGAACCTGCCGGTGACCTTCTGTCTGGACCGGGGCGGGCTGGTGGGCGAGGACGGCGCCACCCACCACGGCGTGTTCGACCTCTCCTACCTGCGCCACATTCCCAACCTGGTGCTCATGGCCCCCAAGGACGAGGCCGAGCTGCAGCGCATGCTGGCCACGGCCATGGCTCACCCAGGCCCAGCGGCCATCCGCTACCTGCGCGGGGTGGGCATCGGCGCGCCGCTTTGCGACGCCCCGGAACCGCTGACCGTGGGCGAAGGCGAGCTCCTGCGCGACGGCAAGGACGCCGTGATCGTGGCCATCGGCAGCCGCGTGCTGCCCTCGCTGCTGGCGGCCGAGGAGCTGGAGCGCGAAAGCGGCCTGAGCGTGGCGGTGTATAACGCCCGCTTCGTCAAACCCCTGCCGGAGGCGGACCTTCTGGACTTGGCTGGGCGTTTCGGCCGCATCGTCACGGTGGAGGAGAACGCCGTGCAGGGCGGGTTCGGCTCGGCGGTGCTGGAACTGTTGGCGGACCGGGGGGCACTGACGGGGCAGCGGGTGCTGCGCCTGGGCATACCGGACCACTTCGTGGAGCACGGCCCCCAGAAGGCCCTGCGGGAGCTCACGGGCATCAGCAAGGACGGCGTGAAGCGCGCTTTGCGAGGGCTTATGGAGGAGGGGACCGCGTCGTGATCTCGGTGATCCTGTGCCATCCCAAGCCTGGGAGCTTCAACCATGCGCTGGCCCTCCGCGTGGTGGAGACCCTGGACTCCCTGGGCCTGGGCGTGAACTTCCACGATCTCTACGCCGAGCGTTTCGCGCCGGTTCTGCCGGACATGGAGATCCCGCGTGACGGCCTGATGCCGGATTTCGTGGCGCGTCACTGCGACGAGCTGGCCAAGGCGTCGGGCATCGTGGTGGTGCATCCCAACTGGTGGGGGCAGCCCCCGGCGGTGCTCAAGGGGTGGATCGACCGGGTTTTGCGGCCCGGGGTGGCCTACGAGTTCGTGGAAGGCGACGGCGGGGAAGGCGTGCCGGTGGGACTTCTCAAGGCTCGCAGCGCGCTGGTGCTCAACACGAGCAACACGCCGCGCCTGCGCGAGATGGAGGCCTTCGGCGATCCGCTGGAGCTCATCTGGCGCAACTGCATCATCGGCCTCTGCGGCGTGCAGGACTTCCACCGCCGGATGTTCGAGGTGGTGGTGACCTCCACGCCCGAACAGCGCGCGGCCTGGCTCGACGAGGTTTCGGCTCTGACGACCCGCGTTTTCTCGCCCCTGGCCTGACCCCGCCCGACCGACGCCGCCGTCCCCGGTGAAACCCGCGAAGCAATTGCGGGGTCTGGGGGGATCATCCCCCCGGCGGGTGCAGGGCAGCGCCCTGTCGGGTCCGGGCGGAGCCCCGTCCGCCCTCTACGCCAACCCCACCGCCCTTTTCAGCGCCGCCACCTCGCCGCCGCGCAACGGCCGCACGCCGCCCACCGGCAGGTCGCCCAGCTCCACGGGGCCTTGGCTCACGCGCTCCAGACGCAGGATGGTCAGGCCCAGGTCCCGACACATGCGCCGTATCTGGCGGTTGACCCCTTGGATCAGCACCATTTCCAGAATGCTGTCGCGGCCGATGCGGGCGGTCTGTTCCACCTTCACCGGGGCCAGGCGTTCGCCCTCGGCAAGGCGCATGCCGGAGCGCATGGCGTCCAGGGCCTCCTGTGGCGCGTCGCCGCGCACGAGCACGCGGTAGCGCTTGGGCAGATGCCATGAGGGATGCATGAGGCGGTTGGCCAGATCGCCATCGGTGGTGAGCAGGATGAGGCCCTGGGAGAAATAGTCGAGCCGCCCCACGGGGAAGAGGCGCGCGCCGGGCGCCGCGGGGCGGGCCAAATCCAGCACGGTGCGGCGTCCCTCGGGGTCGTGGGCGGTGGAGACCACCTCCACGGGCTTGTTGAGCATCAGGTAGACGTGGCCCTGGCGCGGGGCGAGCCCGACGGTCCTGCCGTCCACGGCCAGTTGGTCGCCGGGGCGGACCACGTCGCCCAGTTGCGCGGGGCGTCCGTTGAGGGTGACGCGCCCAGCGCGGACCATCACGTCGGCGGCGCGGCGCGAGGCCACGCCCGCCAGGGCCAGGGCCTTGTTCAGGCGCATGGATTCGGAGTCGGAAGAGGGTGGCCGGGCGTCCGGCCTGTCGCTGCCGGGCACGCGGCGCTCCTGCCTGCCGGGTGTGGAGGGCTGGGCGCCGGGCGCGGGCTGGTGAGCCTGGCTGCGCTCGCGGGCGTCCCGTGCGGGGCGTTCTCCGGGGGTGTCCGGGCGTCGGGCGGCAGGAGCCGTGGACTCGCGGAGGGAGGAGGGCGCTTGGGTCCGTCCGGGCCTGCGGGGGCGGGGCGTCTTCTTGGGCGTCGTCATGAGGGGAGTCTATCCCGGTCAGGCGCGACGCGCCAGCCTCTTGAGGGGCCCCTGAACGCACGGCGGAGGAGGGCAGCCGTCCGCCGCGCGCCAGGGATCGCCCGTTCCGCCCCGGGAAAGGCGGCCGGGCAGCGAGAGGCTAAAGGTCGATCACCTTGGTGGCCAGCTGGAGGCTGGTGACCACATCGAGCATATTTGTGGTCTGGCCCACGGCGCGCTTGTCGAGAAGTCCGAAGAATTCCAGGCAGGTGCCGCATACGAGGATGGAGACTCCCGCGTCTTCCAGGGCGCGCAGGGTCTCCAGGTGGGGGCTGCCTTCCACGGCCAGCCGCACGGCGGCGTTGACCATGACGATGCGCCAGAGGTCCGGCCCCATTTCGGGCAGGGTTTTGATAAAGTTCAACATGAGCTTTTCGCCCAGGGCGTCGTCCCCGCGGCCGATGGTGCTCGCGGAAAGGAACACGGCGATGCGCTGGCTTTCGTTGGCCTGGGGCACGGGGCAGGGGAAGTCCTCCACGGCGGGCGCGCCAGGAGCGGCCCCGGGCGCGCGGGAGGCCACGATGGTCCAGGCTTTGCCGTGGCGGGAGCTGGCATGGAGGTATCCGGAGGCTGCCAGGTAGCGGCCCACGTTCTCCAGGGCGGCTTCGTCGTCCACAACGATCTCAAGGTGCTCGGGGGCCTCGGCCTCGATGCACTTCCTGCAGGCCATGAGGGGCTGGGGGCAGGTCATGCCCTGGCAATCGATGGTTCGTGCGCTCATGCAAGATCCTTTGCGGTATGGTTTCATGGGATTTAGCATGGACACGCCGGTCCTGGTCAAATAGGATCATGTGATACCTTGGTGGCCGGGCGTCGCACCCGGCCTATGCGGAGGCTTCATGGAATTCGATTCGACGGTGGCGTTCCTGACCCGCAGGATCGGCCTGGCTCTGGGCGAAGAGCCCGTGGACCTGCTGCTCAAGAACACGCGCCTGGTGAACGTGCTCTCGGGAGACATCCACGAGGCGGACATCGCCGTGTCCGACGGCGTGGTGGTCGGCTTCGGAGACTACGAGGCGCGCCAGGTGGTGGACTGCCAGGGACGTTACGCCTGCCCCGGGCTCATCGACGGGCACATCCACATCGAGTCCACGCTGCTCACGCCCTGGGAGTTCGCCCGCGCCGCCGCGCCGCGCGGCACCTGCGCCGTGGTCTGGGACCCCCACGAGATCGCCAACGTGCTAGGCCGCCAGGGCATCGAGGACATGCTTGCCAACACCGAACGCTGTCCGCTGACCTTCTTCATCATGGCCTCCAGCTGCGTTCCGGCCACCACCATGGAGACCTCCGGGGCCGCCGTGACCGCCGAGGACATCGCCTGGCTGGTGCAACGCCACCACGACCGCGTGCTGGGACTCGCTGAACTCATGAACTATCCAGGCCTGCTGGCCAAGGACCCTTCGGTGCTGGCCAAGATCGCCGCGTGCCACTGCGCGGTGATCGACGGGCACGCGCCCCTGGTGTCCGGCAAGGCGCTCAACGCCTACGTGCTGGCCGGCCCCAGCTCCGACCACGAATGCACCGACCTGGACGAGGCCCTGGAGAAGCTGCGCAAGGGCATGCACCTGTTCATGCGCGAGGGCAGCGACGAGAAGAACCTGGCGGACCTCATCGCCGCCGTGAACCCGCACAACGCCCAGAACATCTCCATGGTCTGCGACGACCGCGACCCCTTCGACCTGACCACCAACGGCCACATGGACCACAACGTGCGCATGGCCGTGCGCCTGGGCGTGGACCCGCTGCGCGCCGTGCAGATGGCCAGCATCAACACCGCGCGGCACTTCGGCATGCGCGGCAGGGGGGCCGTGGCCCCGGGCTACCGCGCCGACGTGGTGCTCCTGGACGACCTGGAGGAGTTCCGCATCTGGAAATGCTTCCTGGCCGGGGAGGAGGTCCCGCCCGGCGGTTTCGCGCCCCAGGGCCGCGTGACGGCCGTCAACACCGTATGCCTCTCCACGCCCGGAGGCAGGCTGGGGGCCGAGGACTTCGCAATTATTCAAGTGAAGGATGAAGTTCGCTGCATCGGGGTGATCCCCGGCCAGATCGTCACCAAGAGCGTCGCCGTGCGCCCCCGCATGGCCGACGGCTTCGCCCACGCCGACCCGGCGCAGGACCTGGCCAAACTCGCCGTGGTGGAGCGCCACGGCAAGGGAGGCCACATCGCCCTGGGCTTCATGCAGGGCCTGGGCATGGCGCGCGGAGCCATCGCGGGAACCGTGGCCCACGACTCCCACAACCTGGTGGTGGCCGGAGTCTGCGACGAAGACATGGCCCTGGCCGGAAACGTCCTGGCCGAGGCGGGCGGCGGCTACTGCGTGGTGGCGGACGGCGAAGTGCTGGCGCTGCTCAAACTGCCGTACGCCGGACTCATGAGCCTCAAACCCCTGGAATACGTGGTGCGCGACTACGAACGACTGCGCGCCGCCTTCACCCGGGTGGCCCTGAACAAGGCGAACTACACGCACCCCTTCATGGCTCTGTCTTTCTCTTCGCTGCCCGTGATCCCCGAACTCAAGCTCACGGACAAGGGCCTTGTGGACGTGAACCGCTTCGAAGTGGTGGACCTCTGGCTCTGACCCCCTGAATCCGGCCAGTCGATGCAAACGGCGTCCGTGTCCAGCTAGGCACGGACGCCTTTTGCATTGCACAAGCCCTCGCCAGCCGCCGGCAAGGAAGGGCCAAACGGTCGCCGTGCAGGAGCCTGGCCCCGGCAAGGCGGCGACCACCAGAAGCTCCCGTCGGGCACGGACAACAGACTGTGCGAACCAATCATCGAAAGAATGATGCGGCACGGTGGAACCTGCAGACACGGACAGATACCGCCAGCGATGATCGACCCAGCGAAACGGCTACGGTCAGACGGCATCGACAGGCCGGACAACGACAGGACCATGCGCGGCATGGACGCCCGAGACGTCCGGCTCGAAACACCCGCAGCGCATGCAAACAAAGGCGCGCGCGGACCCCCTCGGGAAGAGGATAAAAGCGTCCCGCAGCCCAGGCATCAAGGCGTTCGCTGACGCCAGGACGCAGGAACCAAGGAACCGTGCGCCCTCCCGTACATCAATCCCAGTTCTTAAAGTTAACATAATTTACATTATGAGACACAAGCAAGGAGGTTGGGGGAGGGGTCCACACCGCTCCAGCGACCACCTGAACACCGACCGCTCGTGACGCCGCCCTCTTGGCGTCTCGGGCAGAATCGGCGCACGTTCAGCTGACGTACACGGCACGAGGAAACCTGCCAATGCCTTGCGCTTCGCCATGCAAGCCGTCCGCCTTGCACAGGCTTCGCGTCGCCTTCAGCTCGCGCCGTCAGGACCGGTCACGACGAACCGGCAAACCAAGACGGATGAACGCGCACCCGACACCACGCCTCGCACGATCGAACCCGCCGCCTGGCCGTGCAACAGCACCCGGCACAGCGTTCCATCCACCACGAACCGCCACCACAGGCCCATGGGGCGCACATCCAGCAAATCTAAACCCCACCATCGCTAACCCTCGGACGGAAACGCGACCCTGCCCGGACCGCTGCCCTGGAACCGCTGCTCCTCAGAGCAGGTTCTCACCCCTCGTCCTCCCTCGTCTCCCCCAAAACCCCCTCCTCTTTGGAAACGGCGTGAGAATGCCTCAGGATCGATTTTCCTCCACTTGGCAACACCAACCCTGGCCTTGCCTGTCAGACGCAGACCTGGACAAAATATGGACCGAGCCTATTAAGAATGAAGCGCAATACCAGCATATGACTCCTCCGACCTTCGCAGGCTTGCCCATCGGGCCAACCTTGCGTACACTCGGCCGACAAACGCACTTCGCCACCCCAAGGAGAGCCCCACACGATGAAGGACATCGCCCGCTTCCTCACCGGGTTCAAGAATTTCCAGCGGACCTACTTCTGCGAGGACAGCGACTTCTTCAAAAGCCTCAAGTCCTCGCAGAACCCAAACGTGCTCGTGGTGGCCTGCTCGGATTCGCGCGTGGACCCTGCCATCCTCACCGGTTGCGCGCCGGGCGACATGTTCGTGGTGCGCAACGTGGCCAACCTGATCCCCCCCTACGAGAAGACCCCGGGCCTGCACGGCGTGAGCGCCGCCGTGGAATATTCGGTGAAGGTCCTGGGTGTGGAACACGTGATCGTGCTGGGCCATTCCTGCTGCGGCGGCATCCAGGCCCTGATGACTCCGGAACGCGAAGGCCTCGGAGAGTTCATCGCGCCGTGGGTTTCCATCGCCGAACCGGCCCTGGCCGAGGTGGCCAGGGAACTTGGCGACAAACCGGACCACGTGCGCATGAAGGCCTGCGAACAGGCTGCCGTGCTCGTGTCACTGGAAAACCTGCTCACGTTCCCCTTTGTCTGGGAACGGGTGATGACCGGCAAGCTCTACCTGCACGGCTGGTATTTCGACATGGAGAAAGGAGAACTGCTGAGCTACCTTCCAGAGACTGGCTCCTTCGAGCCCCTGGTGGCCCGCTGCGTGCGCCCCTGACAGCCCTGCCGGTATCCGGCAATTGCGCTCGACAGACGCTGCACGCCCGCCATGTCGCCATGGGCCAGGGCAGGCCGGAATGCTGTAGCCCGGCAAACGGCGATACGCCCACCCAGACGATCAACCCGCTAAAATCGCTAGCTCAATGTGCGCCTGAGGCGTTCCGCCGCGCGGCGGGCGGATGAAAAACGGCTCGCGCCCGCGCCGTGGCACGTCCGCGAGCCCCAGAGAGAGTCTAAAGCATCACTTTAGGATTTCGGAACCTTCTCCCAGTCCTTCAGGAAAGACTCCAGGCCGCTGTCCGTGAGCGGATGTTTCACGAAGTCCTTGAGCACCGCGAAAGGCACCGTGACCACGTCCGCACCCATGATGGCCGCGCGCACCACGTGCAGGGGGTTTCGCACGCTGGCCACCAGCACCTGGGTGCGCAGGTCGTAGTTGCGGAAGATGGCCAGGATTTCTTCCACCATGGCCATGCCGTCGCCGCCGATGGCGTCGACGCGGCCCACGAAGGGGCTCACGAAGGTGGCCCCGGCCTTGGCCGCCATGAGCGCCTGAAGGGGCTGGAACACCAGGGTGACGTTCACGTCGATATCCTGCTCGCGCAGGGCGCGCACGGCCTTGAGGCCCTCCAGCAGCATGGGGATCTTCACCACCACGTTGGGGCCGTACTTCACCAGCTCCTTGGCCTCGGCCAGCATCTGCTCGGCCGTGGTGCCCACCACCTCCAGGCTCACCGGACCGTCCACCTCGCGGCAGATGGCTTCGGCCACCTTGTGCCAGTCGGATTTCTCCTTGGACATCAGGGTGGGGTTGGTGGTCACGCCGTCCAGGAGGCCCATGTCCTTGGCGGCCCGGATTTCGTCCAGGCTCGCGCTGTCCAGGAAGAATTTCATGTGTCGCTCCCCTTTTTCGCGGAGGATTCAAGTTGCTTCACGTAGTTGTCCCGGCATTCGTAGCTGCAGAAATGGAGCGTCCGGTCGCCGTCGTTCAGCCGCACGGAGTTCTCCACCGACACGTAGGAGCCGCACGCCGGGTCGCGCACCATCTCGCCCTTGGCGATGAGTTGCTCCTCCTGCTTCTTGGCCTCTTCCTTGCGGCGCTTCATGTCGCCCGCGAACATCTTCCAGAGGATGAAAGCCGCGACGGCGAAGATGACGAATTTCCACATGGTCCTGTCGATCCTTGTTGGGAGTTCAGAATAGCACGGTTGTTCGCGCGGGGAAAGACCGTCCCGAAGAAAAACGCGCCTCGGGCGCTTCGAGAGCCACCTCGGCCAGCGGGAGGTGGACGAAAGGCCTCGCCGCGATGCGCGGGTGCGGCAGCACCAGACGCGGCGTGCGGAGGGTGACCCCTCCGAACGTAAGCAGGTCGATATCGATGAAACGCGGCCCCCAGCGGCGCTCCAGCGTGCGGTCCCTCCCGAGGGCTGCCTCCAGGTCCGATAGGGCCTCGAAGAGCGCCTCGGGCGTCACGTCTGAGCGGCAGGCCAGGCGGGCAACGCTGTTGGCGTACCAGGCGCCCGCGTCCAGGGGCCTGGGAAGGCGCGGACGCAGGCACTCCGGCAGCGGCAACCCCAGGGGCTCGGGCTGGTGCGGCGCGCTGTGCCACACCCGCGAGACGGCCACCAGACGCACCCCGTGCAGAAGCCCGTCCAGGCCGCGCGCCGCGCGTTCCAGCATGCTGCAGGGAGCGCCCAGGTTCGCGCCCAGGCCAACCAGGGCCGCTTGCTCCCGGGGGCTCCGGTCCGGCTTGTGGGGCACGGGCGCTCTCTCCGGCGAAGCGGGCGCGCCGCCGGTTTCGCGAGGCCCCCCGGCCGCCTGGCTCGTTACGATCGCCACGCCGCCCCATACCGCGCCGCGCCGTCCTTGTCACCCCGGGCGGATTCCAGGTGCTGGACCACCTCGCATGCGCCTACCGCGGCGTCCCCCTCCGGGGGGACGCGCCGCCGCCGGCACGCCCCTGGGTATGTGTCTCCGATCGGCCGGATCCGGCGGGCGCAACGCCTCCCCTTCTCCGGCCCCGGGCGCGTTCGTGCCGTCCTCTTCGCGCTCAGCGCGCCACGGAGCAGCGGTCCACCAGGTAGACGATGGACTGGTACGACATCCCGGCCGCGCGCGAGAGCCCGATCTCGCAGGTGCGGCTGTTGGAGTAGCCCCCCATGGCGTCGGGCGGAATCTGCCCCGGCAGGTCGGCCAGGGCCGCCTCGTTGAGTTCGGGGTGGTTGAAGCCCCTGTCGCCCGCGAAGCCGCAGCAGTAGATTCCCTGGGGGATCACCACCCGCTCGGAGCAGGCCTGGGCCACGGCCCTGAACTTGGCCGAGAGCCCCATCTTCACGGAGCTGCAGGTCACGTGCACGGCCACCGTGCCCCCCTGCGGGGTGATGTGCAGCTTGTCCAGCAGGCGGTCGTGGATGAACTCCACGGGCTCCATGAGCGTGAGCCCGTCGAACTGCCGCGCGCGCATGGCGTAGAGGCAGGGGCTTGTGTCGAAAAGGATCGGAATCTCCCCGTCGCGGCTTGCGCGGCGCAGGGCCTTGGCCAGCTCCTCGGCCTTGGCCGCCGCCTGCTCCTTGAAACCCTTGGACTCGAAAGTGAGCCCGCAGCAGAGGTCGTCCAGGCCCTCGGGGTAGATCACGTCGTAGCCGCCCTTCCTGAGCAGCGAGAGCATGGCCTCGTGGAGTTCGCGCTGGTCCGTGTCGTTCAGGGCCGGTCCCATGGTCCGCGTGACGCAGCAGGGGTAGTAGACCACCTGGAGGCCCTTGCCGCGCGTGACGGCCTCGCGCCGCGCAGGGGCCAGGCCACGGGGCATCCAGCGGTTCCACAAGGGGATGCGCCCGCCGGAGAGCTCCCGCAGGGACACGGCCAGTTGCTCCATGAGCCAGCCGCCCAGGACCCGGTGCGCCAGGTGCGCCCCGGAAAGCCCCAGGCCCACGACGCGCAGGGCCGCGCCGTAGCGTCCGGCGAGCCAGGCGGCCATCTTCCTGGCCTTGGGTCCGGCCTGCCTGCCGCGCAGCTCCTTGGTGAACTTGCCCGTGTCGATGGACACGGGGCACACCGTGGCGCACAGGCCGTCGGCGGCGCAGGTCTGCTCCCCGAACCAGGCGTAATGGGCCTCGAAGCTTTTGGCGCCTTCCTCGTCCCGGGCGCGGCGCAGCTTGGAGAGGTGGCGCTGCAGGGCGATGCGCTGGCGCGGCGTGGAGGACAGGGTGCGCGAGGGGCACACCGGCTCGCAGAAGCCGCACTCGATGCAGCGGTCCACGATGGGGTCCACGGGGGGCATGGGCTTGAGGTTCTCCAGGTGGACCCTGGGGTTGTCGTTGATGATCACCCCGGGGTTCAGCAGGCTCTCCGGATCGAAGGCCTTTTTGAGGCGCACCATGAGCGCGTAGGCCTGCCTGCCCCACTCCATCTCCACGAAGGGGGCCATGTTGCGCCCCGTGCCGTGCTCGCCCTTGAGGGAGCCGTCGTAGCGGCGCACCACCATCTCCGCCACCTCGTCCATGAGGGCCTGGTAGGCCTTGACCATCACGGGGGAGCCGAAATCGGGACAGAAGACGAAGTGCAGGTTGCCCTCCAGGGCGTGGCCGAAAATGATGCCCTCGGGGAAGCCGTGGCGGCGCATGAGCCCCTGCAGCTCCACCGCGCCCACGGCCAGCTTCTCGATGGGGAACACCACGTCCTCGATGACCACGGTGGTGCCCGCCCCCCGCACCGCGCCAACGGCCGGGAAGAGGCCCTTGCGGATGTTCCAGAGGCGGTTGAAGTCGTCGGGCTTGTCCATGAAGGTCACGGGATGCAGGGGCGTCACCACGCCCAGCAGGCCGTGCACGGCCTCGATCTGGGCCAGGAGCGCGGCCTTGTCCGGGGCGCGGGTCTCCACGAGGATGGCGGCCGCCTCCTCGGGCAGGGCCTTGAGGAAGGCGGGCATGCCGGGCTTGTCCTCCACGGAGCGCAGGGAAGCGCGGTCCATGAGTTCCACGGCCGAGACAGGGCCTTTCTTGAGGCTGATGGTGGCGTTGCAGGCGTCGGCCATGGTGGCGCAGTAGACCATGGCCGAGGCCTTGTGGGGATGCTCCTCCACGGTGCGGTAGGTCACCTCGGCGATGAAGGCCAGGGTGCCTTCCGAGCCCACCATGAGATGCAGGAGGATGTCGATGGGGTCGGTGAAGTCCACGAAGGAATTGATGCCGTAGCCGGTGGTGTTCTTGATCTTGAACTTGCGGCGGATGCGCTCCGCCAGTTCGGGGTCGGCCGCGATCTCGTCGCGGATGGCTTCCAGCTCGCGAATAAGCGTCGGGTGCGAGGCCGTGAAGGCGCTGCGCGAGGCCTTGTCCGCTGTGTCCAGGAAGGAGCCGTCCACGAAGAGGAGCTTCATGGCTTCCACGGTCTTGTAGCTGTTCTCGGAGGTGCCGCAGCACATGCCCGAGGCGTTGTTGGCCGCGATGCCGCCGATCATGGCCGCGTTGATGGAGGCCGGGTCCGGGCCGATCTTCCTGTTGAAAGGGGCCAGCTTCAGGTTGGCCTCGGCCCCGATGACCCCGGGCTCAAGCCGGATGTGCGAGGCGTCGTCGCGGATTTGCAGGCCCTTCCAGGCCCCGGCCAGGTAGATGAGCACCGAGTCCGTGACCGCCTGGCCCGAGAGGCTGGTGCCCGCCGTGCGGAAGGTCACGGGAACCTTGCACGCGCTGGCGGCGCGCAAAAGCCCTGCGACCTCTTCCGTGGAGCGCGCCTTCACCACGATCTTGGGCGTGAGGCGGTAGAAGCTGGCGTCGTCGCCGTAGGCCAGGTTGGAGAACGGATTGACCACGATGCGCTCCTCCGGAACGAAGGAGCGGATGCTCTCGAGGTAGAGCCCGTGGGCCTCGGGCAGGCTTTGTGCGGCGGACGGCTGGGACATTTCGTTCTCCTCTGTGCATTTTTTACTTGCCAAGCCGGGCTGAAATGGATAATTGCTCCCTTCTCGCGGAGAGGTGCCTGAGCTGGCCGAAGGGGCACGATTGGAAATCGTGTGTATCGGAAACGGTACCGAGGGTTCGAATCCCTCCCTCTCCGCCATTTTTCAAGGAAGCCAGGCGGCGGAAGCGCCGCCAACCCCGCTAGGCCCGAGAGGGAGCAACGGTAACGGTTGCTTTTGGGTGCCTGGTTTCCTTCAAAGGCCCGGTTCACGCCGGGCCTTTTTCATTGTCTCGCGAAAATGTCACGGGCCACGCGCCCCACCGAGCGGCAATAGCGCCAGTCGATGGCCCCGCAGACCACGGCGCTGGCCACGGGCACGCTCTTCGCCAGAAGCCCCGGCAGCCGCGCCCCGCCCTGGGCCAGAACGCGCACCCCCACCCCCGAGGCCGCCTCGGCCAGCACCTTTTCCGAAAGCTGCGCCGCCGCCCGCTCCAGCAGCATGGTGGTGAAGCGCACCCCCAGTTGCTTGAGGATGTCCACGGCCCGACGCCCGGCCATGGAGAGCCCCACCAGCACGCGCACGCGCTCGGAGCGCACGTCGTGCCCGTAGACCAGGGCCACGGCTGCGGCAAGTCTCGCCTGGTAGGCGAAGGAGGCGTAAGCGCCCAGCGGGATGGCCACCGGAAGCGTTGCCAGGCCGCCCACGTTGCTCACGGCCGAGAGGAAGGCGTTCTTGGCCGATTCGCGGCGGATCAACGCCTCCACGCGGGCGTGGTTGTCCGCGAAGCTCTGGTCGGACAGGTAGCGCACGGCAAGCTCCCACGAGGACACCAGGGGCGGCAGCCCATGGATGCCCCGGTCCACCACGGAGTCGAAGGCCTGGCGAGCTTGTCCGGAAGGGGGACTCATGACTCCATTCTAACCGCTTGGTCCGCGAATGCAACCGTCAGGACGCTTTTTGCCGCTCTCCTCCGGGTCAGCGCAGCCCAGGAGTATGTCCCTTCGGCGCATGAACCCGCGCCGCCCGAACCAGAGGCCCACGGCGAACAGGGCCAGCAGGACAAGGGCCGCCTCCTCCCAGCGCCGGGCATCCTCCAGGATCAGGTTCAGGGCGTGCCCGAACACGTAGCCCGCCCCGGACACGAGCAGCGCCCAGACGGCCGCTCCCAGCAGGTTGAAAGCCGCGAACGTGCCCAACGGCGTGTCGCCCATGCCCAGGGCCACCGGGCCGGCCACGCGCAGGCCGTAGAGGAAGCGCACCATCACGATCACCCCGGCGCGGTAGCGCGCCACGAGGCGGTCCACCGTGGCGGCGTGGACCTTGAGCCTGGGAAACCGATCCAGCATGGCCTGCCCGTAGCGTCTGCCCAGAAGAAAGAAGGCCTGATCGCCCAGGGAGCCGCCCAGGCAGGCCAGGGCGGCCACGGCCCAGAAGTCCAGGTAGCCCTGGTGCGCGGCGAAGCCTGCCAGCAGGAGGATGGATTCGCCTTCCACGACGCTGCCCAGGAACACCGCCAGGTAGCCGTATTGCGCAAGCAGTTGCGAGGGGGAAAGGCTCAAGGGGGCTCCTTCGGCGGGCTTTCCGAGTCCATACGTCGTGCGGGGGGTTTCGCGCAAGGGCCAGCCTCCCGGCGGACGCCCCTGGCGGGACGGGACAAGCGCGGAGAATGCTGATAGCCTTTTGCGCCGGTTCGCACCGTATCGTGAGCGGACCGCACTCCGGACCGCTACGAGGCGTACATGAGCGAGCGATTCACCGGCTTCCCCCCCGAGGGACTGGCTTTTCTGGCAGAACTGGCCCGGCTGCAGGGCGAGCACGATTTCGCCGGGGCGCGCGAACTCTACCAGCGCGACAAGGCACTCTACGAACGCTCCCTGCGCGCCCCCCTTGGCGCGCTGGCCGGAGCCGTCTCCGCCCGCGTCCGGGAGTTGGGCCTGCCCCTGCAGGGCGACGCACGCACCGCGCTCTTCCGCATCAACCGCGACGTGCGCTTCTCCCCGGACAAAAGCCCCTACAAGACCCACGCCGGGGCCGTGATCACGCGCTCCGGCTCCCGCAAGGAGCAGGGGCTCTTCTACATCCACATCGCCCCGGACGGCTGTTTTGCCGCCGCCGGATTCTACCAGCCCGCTCCCGCCCAGCTGGCCGCCCTGCGCGAGGCCATGCGCTCGAAAACAGCGGGATTCCCCGGCGTGCTGGCCGCCCTGGCCGCCCACGGCCTGCACCTGGACGAGCGCGAGAGCCTCAAGCGCCTGCCGCGGGGTTTCGAGGACGTCGCGGACCCGGAGCTGGCCCGCGCCGTGAAGCTCAAGCACCTCACCGTGTCCTGGCCCCTGGATTTCGCCCTGACGCGCTCTCCGGAGCTTCCGGAGCTGCTGGCGGACTACGCCCTCCAGGCGGCCCCCCTGCTCCGCTTCGGCTGGGCGGCCCTGGACGCCATGGAAGCCGCCGAGATTCCCCGATGACCGGCCGGAGCGCGTTGCTCCCGACGCTGCTGCTCCTGTGGCTGCTGGCGTGCGGCACGGCCCGGGCGCACGGCGTGGGGTTGCGCATCCTGAGCTGCCCGGCTACCGACGGCCAGCCCATGCAGGCGGCGGTGTTCTACCTGGCGCAGGCCCCTGCCGACGGCTTCACCTCCTTCGGCCCAGTGCGGGCGGCGGCCGTGCGCGAGGCCCCGCCCCTGCCGGGACGCAGGCCCCTTGTCGGCCTTTCCCACGGCAACGCCGGGAGCATGCTCTCCCACCACGACACGGCCTCTGCCCTTGCCCGGGCGGGCTTTCTGGTGGTGTGCCCCATGCACCCGGGCGACAACTTCCGCGACCAGTCCCGCCTGGGCAGCCCGGCGCTTTTCCTGAACCGGCCCGGCGAGGTCTCGGCCGCCCTGGACGCCGTGATGCGCGATCCGCTTTTCGCGTCCCTGGCGGACCCGGAGCGCCTGGGCGCGGCGGGCTTCTCCATGGGCGGCTACGACGTGCTCGTGCTGGCCGGGGCCAGGCCAGACTTCCAACTGGCGGACGCCTACTGCGAGCGACCCGGGGCCCTGGGCTTCTGCGCCAACCGCCGGGCCATCGCGGCCACGGAGCTGCCTCCGGGAGGACTGGCGGATCCGCGACTCCGCGCCGTGGCGGCCATGGCCCCCATGGACGCCTTCTTCTCCGGCCGCTCCCTGTCCACGCTGGGCTGCCCGGTGCTGCTCTTCGCCGCCGAAAGGGACGAGGCCGTGCGTCCCGCCGGGGAGTTGGAACGGCTGCTGCCTTCGTTCCCCCCGGGCACGCGGCTGCACGCCGTGGCCGGGGCCGGGCACTTCGTCTTCCTGGCCCCCTGCGGCCCCGAGCAGGCCAAGGCCGTTCCCCGTCTCTGCCAGGACCCCGAGGGAGTGGACCGCCAGGCCGTGCACGAGGCCCTCCACGCGGAACTCATCGATTTCTTCACCCGCCACCTGGGCGCGCCCGAGCCGACGCCCTAGTGTCGCGATTTTGAAGAACATGAAGATGTTTTCAAAACTTAACTCAATGGTTTTGCTTACTTGCTTTAACAATCCGCATGGGCGGATTATTGAAGACGCAACGCGAGTGACGCTGCCGCGAGCAACCGCGACGACGCCCTCTCCTTCGACCGGCCTGAAGTGTCGGCTTCCTCGGCAAACAGCAGGCCCTGGTCTTCGAGGAGGTGACGCAAGCGCGGGAGCATGACGCCGCCTCCAGGGCCGTCCGTTCCGACAGCCCGGACGCCCCGGGCGGCGGCGTCATGGAGTCACGCGGGCCCGGTGCCTCGATCCGCCAGGACCAGCAGCCGCGCGACGGCGTTCGGTCGGTCCGGCGTCCTCGTTTCATGACCCGTGCCTCGGGCATGCTTCACGCAAACGTTCCAGGCGGGCTCCAAAAAGAACGGCGGGCGCGCCCCATGGCATGCCCGCCGTCGAAAAGCCTCAATGGTCGGCGGCAATCTTTAAAGGAAGTCCGGGTCGATGCCCGCGCGGCCGTTGGCGGTCATGATTTTCAGGAAGCGCACGAGCTTTTCGTCCGCGGGCACCACGGGGAAACGCTGGTGGCAGGCGTCGCATTGGGCCATGGTGGGCTTGGTGGGCGCGATGAGCGGCACCTCGCGCACGCAGAAAGGGCAGGGATAGAGATAGACCAGCTCCAGGCCGCTGGGCTTCACGGGGGTGACGGGCTTCTTCCTCTCGGACATGCGGGCTAGCCTCTCAGAAGCGACGTGCCGGTCATGGCGGCGGGTTTGGGGAGCCCGGCCATTTCCAGGATGGTGGGGGCCACGTCGGCCAGGCGGCCGTCGGCCAGCTTGGCTCCTGGACGGGACGGATCCACCAGGATCACCGGGACCTCGTTGAGGGTGTGGGCTGTCATGGGGCCGCCCGAGGCGTCGATCATCTCCTCGGCGTTGCCGTGGTCCGCCGTGACCAGGGCGCGGC
Source organism: Fundidesulfovibrio magnetotacticus (assembly GCF_013019105.1). Taxonomy (NCBI): domain Bacteria; kingdom Pseudomonadati; phylum Thermodesulfobacteriota; class Desulfovibrionia; order Desulfovibrionales; family Desulfovibrionaceae; genus Fundidesulfovibrio; species Fundidesulfovibrio magnetotacticus. The sequence goes on along the minus strand of NZ_BLTE01000018.1, from coordinate 52,343 downwards.
CTCCGCGCGCCAGCACGGCCGCCAGGATGCGCTCCACGCAGCCGTCCACCGTGCGACAGGCCTCCACGGCCGCCTCCAACACCCCGGTGTGGCCCACCATGTCCAGGTTGGCCAGGTTGCACACCACCAGCCCGTAGCCCTTGTCCAGGGCGGCGACGAGGGCGTCGGTCACCTCCGGGGCGCTCATGCGGGGCTTGAGGTCGTAGGTGGCCACCTCGCGGGGCGAGGGCACGAGGAGGCGCTCTTCGCCGGGGAAGGGCTCCTCGCGGCCTCCGTTGAGGAAGTAGGTGACGTGGGCGTATTTTTCGGTCTCGGCGATGCGCAACTGCTTCATGCCCGCCTCGGAGAAGACCTGACCCAGGGTCTGGGTGATCTCCTCGGGGCCGAAGGCGCAGGGCAGGCCGAAGGAGGCGTCGTATTCGGTCATGGTGGCGAACCCGGCCAGCTGAGGAACCTTGGCGCGGGGGAAGGCGTCGAAGGCCGGGTCGGTGAAGGCCCGGGTGATCTCCCGGGCGCGGTCGGCCCGGAAGTTGAAAAAGAACACCGCGTCGCCGTCGCCGATCAGCCCCTGGGGCCTGCCGTCAGGACCGGCCATGAGCCGGGGTTTGACGAACTCATCGGTCTGGCCCTCGGCGTAGGCCTGGCGCACGGCCTCCACGGGGTCGGCGGCCAGGATGCCCTGCCCGGAGGTGAGCGCGGCGTAGGCCTCGGCCACACGTTCCCAGCGCTTGTCGCGGTCCATGGCGTAGAAGCGCCCGGTCACGGAGGCCACGGCCCCGCAGCCGATACGCTCCATGGCTTTGGTCAGCGCCTGCACGTAGCCCGCCCCGGAACTGGGCGGCGTATCGCGTCCGTCCAGGAAGCAGTGCACGTAAACCTTTGAAACACCTAGAGCTTGAAACGTTTCTAGTAACGCTTCAAGATGCTTCAGGTGGCTGTGCACGCCCCCGTCCGAGACCAGCCCCATCAGCTGCAGGCTCCCGCCTGAGGCCTTCACGGCCGAGGCCAGATCCTTGAGCACGGGGTTGGCGCGCAGGGCGCCCTCCTCGATGGCCACGTCGATGCGGGTCATGTCCTGATACACCACGCGGCCCGCGCCGATGTTCATGTGCCCCACCTCGGAGTTGCCCATGAAGCCGTCGGGCAGGCCCACGGAGCGGCCCGAGCACTTCAGGCGCGCCGTGGGGCGGCTGGCGGCGAGGCCCTCCAGACAGGCGGGGTGGGCCAGGGTCACGGCGTTGCCTGGCCCGGCTGGGGCCAGGCCCCAGCCGTCCAGGATGAGCAACAGGGTGGGGCCGGGATTCATAGCGGCGTTCCGGCGGGGACCTTGGCGGCATCGGGCAACGCGATGGGCGCGCCCTCGGCCCAGAGGCCTTCGATGTTGTAGAACTGGCGAGCGTCTTCCTGGAAGATGTGCACAAGCACGTCGTTCAGATCAACGAGGATCCACTGGCCGGTCTTGAAGCCGTCCATGCCCAGGAAGGGGACCTGCTCCTCGCCGCAGCGGGCGAGGACGTGGTCGGCCAGGGCCTGGGCCTGGCGGACGTTGGCGGCGGTGGCCACGATCATGGCCTCGGTGACGGTGCACAGCCTGGAGACGTCGAAGGCCACGAGGTCGGCGGCCTTTTTTTCCAGGAGCCATTCGGCCACGAGGCGGACCTTGTCGACAGTAGGGATGCCGGGGGCTTTTTTCTTGATGGTCATGTCCTTTTTTCCGTGGCCCCTTCGTACAGACTTTGCCCCCGGGCCGCAACGCAATCCGCCCAGGTTATTGACTGGCGAGCGCGGAATCGGGCAGGAATCGTTGGACGCGCATTCAACGGAGGTGACGCCCCCATGATCTACGACGTGGACCTGGAAACCCTGCCCAGGGAAGACCTTGAAGCCCTGCAACTTTCCCGCCTGAAGTCCCTGGTGGGACGAGTCCACGCCAACGTGGGCTTTTACCGCCAGAAGTTCGACGAGATGGGGGTGAAACCCTCGGACATCCGCTCCCTGAGCGACCTGAAGCTCCTGCCTTTCACCGAGAAGCAGGACCTGCGCAATCATTATCCCTTCGGGCTCTTCGCCGTGCCCAAGGAGAACGTGGTGCGCATCCACGCCTCTTCGGGCACCACGGGCAAGTCCACGGTGGTGGGCTATACCCACCGCGACGTGCGCAACTGGGCCAGGCTCATGGCGCGCTGCTTCGTGGCCTCGGGCGCCTCGGCCCTGGACATCATCCACAACGCCTACGGCTACGGCCTGTTCACGGGCGGCCTGGGCGCGCACTACGGTGCCGAAGAACTGGGGGCCATCATCGTGCCCGTCTCGGGTGGAGGCACCAAGCGCCAGGTGATGCTCCTCAAGGATTTCGGCCCCACGGTGATCTGCTCCACGCCCTCCTACGCCCTGGTGCTCCACGAGGCCGCCCTGGAGGCGGGCGTGCGCATCAAGGACCTGCCGCTGCGCATCGGCATCTTCGGGGCCGAGCCCTGGACCGAGGAGATGCGCCGCGACATCGAGGAGAAGATGGGCATCACCGCCATCGACATCTACGGCCTCTCGGAGATCATGGGGCCGGGCGTTGGCATCGAATGCTGCGTGGCCCAGAAGGGCCTGCACATCATGGAAGACCATTTCCTGGTGGAGATCATCGATCCCGACACCCTGGAAGTGCTCCCCCCGGGCGAGGTGGGCGAGCTGGTGATCACCACGCTCACCAAGGAGGCCCAGCCCCTCATCCGCTACCGCACCCGCGACATCACCAAGCTCGACATCACCCCCTGCCGTTGCGGACGCACCTTCGCCCGCGTGCACCGCATGATGGGCCGCTCCGACGACATGCTCATCATCCGCGGGGTGAACGTGTTCCCCAGCCAGATCGAGTCCATCCTCCTGGAGACCGAGGGCGTGGCCCCCCACTACCTTCTGGTGGTCAAGCGCGAGGGCAACCTGGACACCCTGGAGGTGCAGGTTGAAGTGGACGAGAAGCTCTTCTCGGACGAGATCAAGAACCTTCAGCGCACCGAACTGAAGATCGTCAAGAACATCAAGGACTACCTGGGCGTGACGGCCCAGGTGAAGCTCGTGGAGCCCAGGAGCATCCAGCGCTCCGAGGGCAAGGCCAAGCGCATCCTCGACCTGCGCAAGCAGGCCTAGGCCGGAGCCGGATCGCACGACGCCGCCGCGTCCCCGGGACGCGGCGCGCAAACCATTCGCCCGCGCGGGCGGGGGGCCGCAAGGCCCCGGCCCGCGCGACACCGGGGGAAGTCCATGAAAGTCGAGCAGATCTCCATCTTCCTGGAAAACCGGGCCGGACGCCTGGAGGAAGTTACCCGCATTCTGGCCGAGACCGGCGTGAGCATCCGCGCCCTTTCCCTGGCCGACACCTCCGACTTCGGCATCCTGCGCCTCATCGTCTCCGACCACGAGAAGGCCAAGAAAGCCCTCAAGGAGCACGGCTTCACCGTGGGCCGCACCTCCGTGGTGGCCGTGGAGGTGGACGACAGGCCCGGCGGGCTCAACGCCATCCTGCAGGTGCTCTCGGCCGGGGGCGTCAACGTGGAATACATGTACGCCTTCGTGCAGCAGAGCTCCAAGACGGCCATCATCGTCTTCCGCTTCGACAAGACCGACCAGGCCATCGAACTGCTGGGCCAGAAGGGAATCCGGGTGATTCCCGGCGACGTGCTCTACAACCTCTAGCCCCGGCGAGCCCTCACGCCCCGGCCGAGCCGGGCGCGACATCGCGGCGGCGGTCCGTCCCGGAAGGGGCGGGCCGCCGTCTTTGCGTGGAGGCTCAGGAGGGTTTCTGATCCTCACGCAGCCTGGCGATTTCCTCGCGGATGCGTTCGATGCGCTTGTCGTCGGTGGGGTGGGTGGAGAGGAAGGCGAACACCCGCGAGGCCTGGGGGTTCTTCTTCATGTTCTCCCAGAAGGCCAGCGCGGCGTTCATGTCGTAACCCGCCTGCCGCATGAGCCGAAGCCCGATGGCGTCGGCCTCCAGCTCCTGCTTGCGGCTGTAGGGGAGCATCATGCCCAGGCTGGCCCCGTAGCCCCAGACCTTGCTGGCAAGCTGGCCCAGGCGCGGGTCCTCCTCGCTCAGGAACATGTCCAGGAGCATGGCCCCGAACTGGGTGGCCATCTCCAGGGTCGCGCGCTCCGCGCCGTGGCGCGCCAGGGCGTGGGCCACCTCGTGGGCCATCACCGTGGCCAGCTGGTCCTCGTTCTGTACGTATTTGAACAGGCCCGTGTAGACGAAAATGGCCCCGCCGGGCAGGCAGAAGGCGTTGGGCACGGTGTCGTTTTCCAGCACGTGGAAGGCCCAGTCCAGGTCCGGCCGCCCGCTTACGGCGGCGATGCGCTTGCCCGCGCGGGTCACGGCGTCGACGAGCTTGGGGTTGCGGCTCTGGCGCTCGGTCTGGAGGATGTCGCGCGCGGCGCGCGCCCCCATGGCCCGCTCCTGGTTCTCGGGGATGACGATGAGCTGCCTGCGCTCCGTGTAGGGCGCGGAGTCGCAGCCCGCCAGGGGCGAGAAGGCCGCCAGGGACAAAAGCAGGATCGGAATCAGCCAGGGAAGGCGCACGAAAGCCTCCTCAGGCGGGGGCCTTGCGCTCGAAACGCAGGCGCAGGGCGTCGCCCACGGTCTCCTCGGACAAGGCCCACTGCCCGAACGTGGCCGCCAGCTCCCGGAAGACGGAAGCCTGCGACGGATTGGCCCACACGTCAACCACGCGGGCCTGGACGAACCGGAGGTGCCACCCGACCTCCGCGCCCACCCCTCAACACTTGCCGCGAACGTCCAGGACGATCTGTTCAGCTTGCACGGGCTCTCTCCTTGACGGCCGGGGGATCGCTCCACCAGGCCGGGGTTGTCCATTTGCCGGGCTCCGCCCGCACGGAGGCCGCGCGCCGGACCAGGGCCGTGAAATCGCGCCGGGGAATCTCCACGGCGCCGAAGCGCATCACGTGGGGCGTGGCCTGCTGGCAGTCCATGAACAGGAAGCCCAGGTCCGCCAGATGCCAGACCAGGTGCGCGAAGGCCACCTTGGAGGCGTGGGAGCACGTGTGGAACATGGACTCCCCGAAAAAGGCGCGCCCCACGGCCACGCCGTATATCCCCCCCGCGAGGCGTCCGTCCAGACGGCATTCCACGCAGTGGGCGTGCCCGGCGTGGTGCAGGCGCGCGTAGGCGCGGATCATGTCCGCGGTGAGCCACGTCCCGGCCTGGCCGGGGCGCTCGGCCACGGCGCAGGCGCTGATCACGGCCTGGAAGTCCCGGTCGGCCTCCACCTGGAAGGGGTGCGAGCCCAGATACCGGCGGAGGCGGCGGGCCAGGCGCAGCCTGCGCGGCAGGAGCACGGGCCGGGGATCGGGCGACCACCAGAGAATGGGGTGCTCGTCGTTGTACCAGGGAAAGATGCCCTCGGAATAGGCCTTGAGCAGGCGCGGGACGCCCAGGTCCCCGCCCACGGCAAGCAGTCCGTCGGGGCCGGCCGATTCGGGGTCGGGAAAGGCGATCTCGGGCGTGAGCAGGGTGATCACGGCCAGGGATGCGCGAGGCGCGGCGGCACGGGGAGCGCCTGCCTAGTAGATGTTCGCCATGTCTTCGGAATGGTAGAAGAATTCCACACGGCGGTTGATGCTCCGGTTCTGGTCGGAGGTGTTTGGAGCGATGGGCATGCTGTCGGCGTAGGCAGCGGCCTTGACGCGCGTGGCCGCGATGCCCCCTTTTTCGATGATGTAGCGCACGCAGGTGGCGGCGCGCAGGGCCGAGAGCTCGAACTTGGAGACGTTGCTGTTCTTTCCGGCCTCGATGTCGTCGGTGTGGCCGCGCACCACGAGGTTGACCTTTATCTTTTTCAGCGTGCCCACCACGTCGTCCAGGAGCTTCATGGCCTCGGGCTTGAGGGCGGGTGAGCCGGGCTGAAACATAACGGAGGAGTTCACGTGCAGGAGCACGCCCACCTTCTGGGAACTGACGCCGGAGTTCTTCTGGAGGTTGGGGTTGTTCTCCATGAGTTGCTTGATCATCAGGGCCACTTCGTACTTGAACTGCTCTTCCTGGGAGAGCTTGAACTGCGGGGTGCCCTGCTGAGCGTCCTTGGCGATGTAGGTGGGCATCACCACGGTTTCCTCGGGCTTCTCACGTTTGGGCAGTTCCTGGTCCTGGAAAAAGGCCGAGAGCTGCACCTTCTGCTGGGGCTTGAGCGCCATGGTGAGCCACAAGAGCAGGAAAAGGGCCATCATGGCCGTGACGAAGTCCGCGTAGGCAACCTTCCAGCTGCCGCCGTGGTGTCCGCCGTGGCCGCCCTCTTCCTTCTTGACGATGATAGGCGCGGGTTTGTTCTTGGACATGACCGAAGCCTCGCGGGCGCCGGGAAAGCGCCCCCTCTCGCCGCCTGACGGCCTTTTGCACGTTGGGGGAAACGGATGGACTCAGCCTGGAAACTGTGGACAGAATGACCCTAATGAAAAAAAATGGCAAGAATTGGTTGATGCGCCGGAGCGCACCACCCTTCCGCCGCGCCGTTCCCGCAGACCTTGCCCCCCTGCCGGGCCTGCATTTTTGCCGGGCTCGACACCCGGACCTGGCTGGGCGCCCTACCCCTTCTTGCCGACCTTGCCGCCTTTTCCCGCTGCGCCGGTGCTGCCGGGCTCGACAATCCGGCCCGGATTGCCGGACTTTTCGACCTCCCCCGCCTCGCCGACAGGGGCAGGTTTGCGGGCCTTGGCCGCCCTGCCCGTCTTGCCCGTCGCGACGCCCTTTGCGGTATCGGCGCGCGCGAGGGTTTCGCCCGCACTGGCGTCCTTGCCGTGCCCTTCCGCCTCTCCGGTCCCGGACCTGGGATGGGCCTTGTCGTAGGCGCGGGTGATCTGGTCCAGGTTCAGGTGGGTGTAGCGCTGGGTGGTGGAGAGCCGCGAATGGCCCAGCAACTCCTGCACTGCGCGCATGTCCGCCCCGGACTGGAGCATGTGGCTGGCGAAACTGTGACGCAGGGCGTGGGGGTTCACGCTCACGGGCAGCCCGGCCTGAAGGCTCAGGCCCTCCAGGATACGGTTGGCCTGTCTGCGCTGCAAGGGCTTGCCCTTGAGCCCGAGGAATAGCGACTGCTCCGAGGGCAGGGGCGAGAAGGCGTGGCGCAGGGCCATGTAGGCCGCAAGGGCCTGGCGGCAGGTGTCCGAGAGGGGGGCCAGGCGCTCCTTGGAGCCCTTGCCGGTTACCCGTGCCAGCCCGCCGTTCGCGTCCACGTCGTTCAGCTTGAGGCCCAGGGCCTCGGAGACGCGCAGCCCCGAGCCGTAGAGCAGTTCTGCCAGGGCCTTGTCCCGGGCCTGCACGGGGTCGCCGCCCTGGGGAGCCGAGTCCAGCAGGGCGAAGGCCTGGTCCACGTTGAGGCTCTTGGGGTTGGTGCGGGGCAGCTTGGGGTTGGCCAGGCCGTCCAGGGGGCTTTTGGCCAGCGCGCCCCGGCGGATGAGGTGCTTGAAGAATCCGCGCAGGCAGGAGAGCCTGCGCCCCATGCTGGAGCGGGCCTGACGCAGCCGGTGCTGCTCGGCCAGAAAGCCCTGCATCTCGCGCCGTCCGATGGCCTTGGGCTCGGCCGTGCTCAGCCCCCGCCCGGCCAGAAAGCGCTCGAAGGCCACAAGGTCGTCGCGGTAGGCCTCCAGGGTGGCGTTGGCGTAGCCTTTCTCCACGGCCAACCAGGCCAGGAACCCCTCGGCGTTCTCGGGCAGTTGCGGCGTCTCGTCAGGCCTGGCGTTTGTCGAGCACATAGTTGCTCTTGGGATTTTCCTTGGCCTTCTTCTTGAGGGTCATGGCGATCTGGGAGGCCTCGCCATAGTGCTTGAGGCGGCCCCCGATGTTGAAGACCACGGCGATGGAGATGGCCATGAGCGGGAAGGTGCGCATGTTGCCCTCGCGGTCCGTGGACTGGATGTAGCCCTTGGCGCGGTCGTCCTCGTCGTAGAAATGCGGGACGATGGAGTCGAAGTTCTCCACGATGCGCTGGCAGGCCAATTCCACCTTGTCGGGCGGCAGGATGAACACGAAGTCGTCGCCGCCCACGTGGCCCACGAAGGAGCGCACGCCCGTGAAGCCCCGGATGGTGTTGACGATGATGCGCGCGCTCATCATGAGCACCTCGTCGCCGCGCGAGAAGCCGTATTTGTCGTTGAAGCTTTTGAAGTAGTCCAGGTCGGCGTAGGCCAGGGCGAAATCCTCCCGGCGGTCGATCATCTCCTGGATGCGCTGGATGATGGAGGTGTTGCCGGGCAGTTTGGAAAGGGGGTTGGCGTCGAAGGCGCGCGATGCCCGGGCGATGGTCAGGTAGACGCGGGCCTTGAGCCGAGCCGGGGTGGAGGGCCAGACGATGAGGTCGTCCACCTCGGCGGAGCACCAGTCCGCGCCGGTGAGCAGGCTCTCCTCGCGGATCACAAGGATCACGGGGAGCTGGCGGTAGACGTTCTCGCTTTTGACGAGGTTCACCAGATCCAGGCCCGGCATGTCTGGGAGATCGTGATCCACGATGAGCAGGTCGGGCAGCTCGTTGAAGAGCACCTCGATGGCCCCCCTGCCCCGCTCGAAGCAGGTGAGGCGCAACTGGCCGTCATCCCAGAGCCCAGTCAGGATGTTCTTGAGTTCCTGATCCGCCGAGAGCAGGTAGACGTTCTGAGGGCGGGGGAGGCGGCAGGCGTCCTGGGCGCTCATGCTCAGACGAAGGAGAGGTCGGCGATTTCCAGGAACTGTTCGGCCAGCAGGTCCAGGATCTTTTCCAGGTCCGCGGGCTTGAGCTTGAGCTTCTTGAGCACGTCGGGTTCCAGGTAGAGAACGCTGTCGTCGCCGCCGGAGCCGTACTCGAAGAGGCGCACCATGAAGTCGCCAAGGTGCACGCAGCAGGCGACATCGGGGTAGAGCCGCGCCAGCTGGGGCTTGTGGTGGTAGCTGATGCCTTCCTTGATGGCCGGGGGCAGCTTCCAGTGGTCGGCGATCCAGGCGTTGACGCGGTCGTGCCCGAAGCCCATCACGGCCTTCTCGGCGTCGATGTAGGTCACATCCTGGGCCTTGACCATGGCCTCGATGCTCGTCTTCATCTCGGGCAGCTGCACGGCGCAGACCACCTTGCCCAGGTCGTGCAGGAGCCCGGCCACGGACACGTCCTCCACGTCCTTGAGGCCCACGTGGCGGGCCACGGTGGCGCTGGCCAGGGCGCAGCCCACGGAGTGCTCCCACAGGCCCACCATGTTCTGGAGCATGATGTCCATCACCGACGTGGACACAATCACCCCCCGCAGCACGTTGAACCCCAGGAGCACCAGGGCGTGGTGGATGGAGCTGATGCGCCCGGGGAAGCCGTAGATGGGCGAGTTGACCATCTTGAGCACCTTGGCCGAGAGCACCTGATCCATGGCGATGAGCTTGGCGATCTGCTCGGTGGAGGAATCCGGGTCCCGGACCAGCCGCGAGACCTCGTCCAGGACCTTGGGCAGGGTGGGCAGGTCCTTGACCGCAAGGATTTGGTTCTTGCGTTCGAGCTTGAGGTCTTCGGCCATGGATTCCCCCGCTAACCGGCCTTGGAGGCGATTTTCAGCTTGAAGTAGTGGGTGACGAGGGACTTCACTTGGTTCATCCAGGGGTCCTGCGCGTGATGACGGAAAAGATGGTCCAGGCGTTTGAGGCGTTCGTCGTAGTTGGTGCCGGAGGCCACGCCTTCGGTCTGCACGGGTTCGCCCTCCACCACCACGTGTTCCACGCCCATCATGTCGAACTTGTCCAGCAGGGAGTCGGTGAGCTCCGCCCCCTGGGGGGCCACCACCATGCCGTCGGCCCGGGCAACGGGCTTGGCCAGCACGTAGCCCGCCTTGGCGAGGTTCAGGGGGATCTTCTGCATGCCGGCTGTCGCTCCTTTCCTGGTTCAGGCCGTGAGATAGTACCCGCCGGGCAGCCTGCGCACAACCCCTTTCAGCTCCAGAACCACCAGGGTGCGGCTTAAATCCTTCGCGTCCCTGCCGAAGATGCGGCAGAGGGCGTCGATGTGCGTGGCCCCGGCGGCGGCCAGGTGCCCGGCAAGGTTCGCCTCCAGGCCGCCGTCGGCCCCGGCGTCCAGGACGGGATCGTGCGCGGGGGGCACGCCCGGCGCATCAGGCCTGGCGATGGCGAAAGCGGCGGCGGCCCCCCGGCTGGACGCCCTCCGGCCCTGGCGAGGAGCGCGCTGGCCTGGCGCGCCGCGCCCGGCAGGCGCGGCGACGCCCGGTCCGGAAGCGCCCGGGCCTGAACGCATGGCGTCGGGCTGGCCGCTGGCGATCGGGCCGCCCGCGAAGGCCTTGTCCGGGCCGGAAGGCTCCGCCCCCTTGCGCGCCGCGCCGCGCCCCGTGCGGACGGGCGGCGCGGGAGCGGCCTGGGGCAGGAGGCTCCCACGGACGGCCGCGCAGCGGGGACGCGGCGGTCTGGCCGGGACGCCCTTTTCCGTAAGGTAGGCCTCCAACTGGGGCTTGAGCTCCTCCAGGATGTCCTGGGCGCAGTGCACGAGCCTGGCTCCACGGTTGATGATCTCGTGGCAGCCCCTGTAGCTGGGCAGCGACACCGGCCCCGGCACGGCGAAGACATCCCTGCCCTGCTCCATGGCCAACCGCGCCGTGATGAGCGATCCCGAGCGCGTGCTGGCCTCCACCACCAGCACTCCGAGCGAGAGCCCGCTGATGATGCGGTTGCGCAGGGGGAAATTGCCCGCCAGGGGCTTGGTCCCGGGCGGAAACTCCGAGAGAATGAGCCCCCCTTCGGCCAGGGACCGCCAAACGTCGCGGTTGGCCGAGGGATAGATGAGGTCCGGCCCGGTGCCCATCACGGCCACGGAGCCGCCAGGTCCTTCCAGGCCGCCCAGGTGGGCTTCCCGGTCGATGCCCTGGGCCAGGCCCGAGACCACCGTGACTCCCTGCCCGGACAATTCCCGGGCGATGCGCCGGGCCAGGTCCACGCCGTAGCGCGAGCAGTCGCGAGAGCCCACCACGGCCACGGCCGGGGCGTCCAGCAGTTCCACGTTGCCCGACCAGTAGAGGAACAGGGGCGGATCGGGGATCTCGCGCAGACGCCGGGGATAACGCGCATCGGCCCAGCCAAGGACCTGGAGTGCCTTGCCCTCGGCCGCGCGCAGCTCCTTTTCGGCGTCCTCCCGCCAGGATTCCAGTGTGAAGGCCTGGCACTGCTGGGCCGTGGCGAGCCCGGCGTCGTACCAGGCCCGGGCCTGGTCCACGGCCCGTGCGGCGCAGCCGAAATGCTCCAGAATGCGCCGGGCCGTACGCGGCCCAAGCCCCGGCGAATGCCGCAGGCACAGGCTGGCCCAGAACTCCTGGCACTCCTGGTCGGTCACGTCGCTACTGGCCCAGTTGTTTGAGCTTCTGCCTGGCCTTTCCTGCCACGTCCGAGTTGGGGTGCTCGTCCACGATGAGCTTGAGGTTGAAGGCGGCGTTGGCCTTGTCGCCCAGCCGCTCATAGGCTTCCGCCGTGCGGTAGACGGCCTCGACGGCCTTGGGGTCGCCGGGGAAGCGCGCGGAGACGTCCTTGAAGGAGAGAATGGCCTGGTTGTAGCTCTTGTCGCCCATGTAGCTCTCGCCGATCCAGAAGAGCACCTCGGGATTCTTGGCGGAACTGGGGAACTTGGCCTGGAATTCGTTGAAGCGCTTGCGGGCCTCGTCGTTGCGGTTGGCGGAGACGGCGCGCAGGGCCTCGGTGTAGAGGCGCTGCTCCTCCACGCTCACCTGGGGGCCGGGGGCCGGGGCGGGCACTGCCGGAGCGGGCGGAGCAGGCACTGCGGGAACGGGCGGAGCAGGCACGGCGGGCGGCGTGGGCTGGGTCTGCACCGCCGGAGCCGGAAGCGGAGCGGGAGCGGCCACGGGCTGAGGCTCGCGGGTTTTGGAGCGCTTGCCGCGTGGCGCTTCGGCCGGAGCGGGCTGACGCTGCTCGTAGGCGGCTGGTGCGGGCATGAGCGCGGGAATGGGTGCGGGTGCGGCAGCCGGATCCGGCCCAGCCAGGGAGGCATAAGGAATCACCTGCCCTGCCACGATGCGCCGCCCCCCCGAGGCCGGGGCCTGGGCGTGGCGGGCCGGGGCTGCCTCCCTGACGGCCTTCTTGCCGGGGGCCTTGCCCCCCGCCAGGGCGTCCAGGCGCGCGGCGATCTCGCGCAGCTTGAATTCCATGTCGGCGTCGCGCGCCCGCTGCTGCTCCTGGAACTTGGCGAAGCCGGATTCCAGATTGTTCAGGCGCGCGGCGTCCCGGGAGGGCTGCTTCTGAGCGCAGCCGCCTGCAACAAGGCCCATGGCCAGAACGATCAAGCCGAATCGACGCACCAGTGCCTCCGATTTTTCTCATGCGATAATCGAGTGTTGCCATGATGGCAAGGGCCGGACCGAAATTGGCTCCCCAACGTGCGCAAGCGCGTTGCATCCCAGGCCCTTTTGGTGCAGAAAAGCCCGGCCCACTTCGGTCCAACGATCAGAAGGAGTCCGTCCCAGCGTGAACGAGCATCTTCTCCATGCGGCCGTCACGGCCCTCGCGTGCCTGCCCCTTGCCCTGGCCCTGGCGGCTTCCGGTCTGCCCATGGCCAGCGCCGTCCTGCTCTTCAACCCGCCCAAGCGGGTCAAGGTCTTCAGGGACAAGTTCGGCCAGCAGACGGCCACCTGCGCCCTCCTCACCGGGCTGATCGCCCTGTTGGGCCTGACCGGGGGGGCGTTTGCGCTCCACAGGCTCTTCCCGGCGGCGTCGTCCTTCTGGCTTGGCTGGCCCCTGCCGCTTGGCCCGCTGGCCGGCGGCGCGGCGTTGTGCGCCGTGCTTGCGGCGGTGTACCGCGCCACATGGCAGGCCATGAAGGACCAGCGCGCCCTGCACGCCGGCATCGGCTCTGCGGCCAGCCTGGCGGGCTTCGGCCTGGGTTACCTTTTTCTCTCCTTCTTCCGCCACTTCGCCGTGTCGCCCCTGGAGGCCTCAGCGGATCCGGCGCTCTTCCTGCCGCCCACGGCCTCCACGGCCTGGATCATCCTGCCCGGCATGCTGGCCATGGCCTTCTGCCTGGCTGGAGCCACAGGCTCGCTCTACCTGATCCACCGGCGCGACAAGGACGACTTCGGACGCGACTACTACGTCTATTCCCTGAAGATGGCCTGCAAATGGGCGCTTTTCGCCGCCCTGGCGGCCCTGGCAGCCCAGGGGGGGCTTTTCGCCGCCCTGTGGCCCTCCGTGCGCGACCTGCCGTTGCGCCCCGTCTTTTTCTGGGGCGAGGCAGGCGGCGCGCTGGCGCTTCTGATGGCCTGCCTGCTCTGGGGCATGGTGACGCGCAACCAGAACCCCATGCGCCTGAAGCTGCACTGCGTGGCCGGAGCGATCCTGGCCTGGCTGGGCCTCACCGGCCAGATGGCGGCCTGCGCGCGCTTCTTCCTGGGCTGAGGGCGCGCGGCGCTCCCGCCTCCCCTGCCCCGCCGCAACGTGCCGGGGCGATCCCCAGCGGCACGGAACTCGATCCGACGCAAAACGGCGGCCCCTCGCGGGGCCGCCGTCTTTTTTTCAGGGACTCCCGAGCGCCTCAGCGCTGGGAGGTGGACATCAGGTAGATCTCGTGGGGGTCCAGGATGAGCACCACGGAGCCGTCGCCCATGATGGTGGCCCCGGAAAGCCCGCGCATGTCGAACTCCGAAAGGTAGCTGCCCAGGGGCTTGATCACCACCTCCTGGCGTTCCAGGAGCTTGTCCACGATCACGCCCAGGCGGCGGTCGTTGTCCTGGAGGATGACCATGGAGACGATCTCCTTGCCCTCGTCCTCCGACGGGGGCAGTTCCAGGACCTCGCGCAGTTCGATGATGCCCAGCACCTCGCCGCGCAAGGTGACGGCCTTGCGCTTGTTGACCTCGGTCATGCGCTTGACCTCGATCTTGGTGGTCTCGGACACGGCGTCCAGGGGGATGGCGTAGGTCTGGTCGCCCACCATGACCATCAGGGCGTCGATGATGGCCAGGGTGAGAGGCAGGGCCATGGTGAACTTGGTGCCCTTGCTCACCTCGCTGGTCACGTTGACGGTGCCCTTGAGGTTCTTGATGTTGGTGCGCACCACGTCCATGCCCACGCCGCGCCCGGAGATGTCGGTGATGGTCTCGGCCGAGGAGAAGCCGGGCATGAAGATGATCTCCAGGGCGTCGCGGTCGTCGATGTTCTTGGCCTCCTCGGGGGTCATGATGCCCTTGCGGATGGCGACCTCGCGCATCTTGGCCGGATCGATGCCCTTGCCGTCGTCCTCCACCTCGATGGCCACGGAATTGCCCCGGTGGTAGGCGCGCAGCCACACGCGGCCCACGGCCGACTTGCCCGCCGCCAGGCGCACGTCCTCGGTCTCCAGGCCGTGGTCCACGCTGTTGCGGATCAGGTGCACCAGCGGGTCGCCGATGACCTCCACCACGGACTTGTCCAGTTCGGTCTCCTCGCCCTCGGTGATGAGTTCCACTTCCTTGCCGGACTTGCGCGAGAGATCGCGCACAAGGCGCGGGAAGCGCGAGAACACCGACGACACAGGCACCATGCGCACCTTCATGATGGTGTCCTGAAGATCGTCGGAGAGCCGGGCCATGGCGTAGGTGGTCTCGGTGAGTTGCTGGGCGATGGCCTGCACGTCGAGCTTGCCTTCCTCCAGGGAACGGGCCAGCAGGGCGTAACGGTTGCGGTTGATGATCAACTCGCCGATGAGGTTCATGAGGTGGTCAAGCTTTTCATGGTCCACCCGGATGGTGGAGGACGCCTTGGGCCCGCTCTGGGCCTGGGCCACGGCTGGAGGCGCGGCGTCGGGCTTCGGCGCGGGAGCCGGGGCGGCGGGCTTCGGAGCTGGCTTGGGCGCTGGCGCGACGGTCGGCTTGGGCTCCGGCTTGGGCTCCGGCTTGGGCTCCGGCTTGGGCTCCGGCTTGGGCTCCGGCTTGGGCTCCGGCTTGGGCTCCGGCTTGGGCGCGGACTCCGGCTCTGCATCGGAAGCGTCGCCACCGCCAGGAGCGATGCCCATCCCTTCCATGACCTTGTGGAGCATGTCTTCCAGGATGGAGCACTCCTGGCGCAGGATGTCGAGCATCAACTCGAAGTCGAGCCCGGACTTGCGGGCCTGGTCCACCATGCCGGCCGTGCGCTCGGCGTAGGTTTTGATGTCGCCTAAGCCCATGTATCCAGAGGAATTTCGCAGGCTGTCCAGGGAACGGTACAGCCCGTCCACGTATTCCTTGTTGGTGCCGTCCTTGGCCAGTTCGCTCAGCGCCAGATGGATGTTGACCAGTTGCTGGTCCACGGTTTCGCGGAAGATTTCCTTGTCTTCGTCGTCGATGTCTGGCGAGGCGGCCGCCGGCTGCGGTGCGGGGGCGGTTTTCGCTGCCGGGGCTTTTGCAGGCTCCGGCGCGGGCGTCGGCTCGGGAGCAGGCTCGGGAGCAGGCTCGGGGGTTGGTTCCGGCGCAGGTTCGGGAGCTTCGGCCGCCACGGCCTGTTCACCGAAATCCACGTCGCCGGTGGCCACGGCCTGCTGGAGTTTCTCCACCAGGAAGCCGATGTCCAGGGGGACGGCCTGATTGTGCTTGGGATCGATGCGCGAAACCAGCGTTTCCATCATGTCGACGGTGCCCAGGAGCAGGTCGATCATGCGGGAGGTGGCGGACATTTCGCCCTTGCGCACCTTGTTGAGCAGGGTTTCGGCCTCGTGGGTGAGGGAATTGATCTCCTTGTGCCCGATGATGCCGGAGTTGCCCTTGAGGTTGTGGAAATAGCGGAAGGTGTCGTTGACAAGCTCCCCGCCCGCGCCGGGATCCTTTTCAAGTTCGAGCAGCGAGGCGTTGAGGTTCTCGATGATCTCCTGGGCCTCTTCCAGGAAGTCGGTGAGGTGTCCCTCCCCGATGGCCTGCAGGGCATACGGGGGTCCTGTTTCCGTCACCTCCGGCATGATGAACCCGCGGCTCTCGCCCCCGGACGGCGTATCCGGCCTGCCCATGGGTTCCTCCTGGGATGCGGTTTCGGGGGACTCTTCATCTGCGGTCTGCTCGCCGACGGGAGCCGTCACGGCCGGAGACTCGTCCTCGCCGGCGAGGATGGCCTCGATGCGCGTGATGATGGGCGCGGTGTCCAGTTCGCCCTCGTAGCCCTGGGCTTCGAGGCTGTCGATCATGGTGCGCAGGGCGTCGGTCGCGGCCAGGATCACGTCCATGATGTTGGCGGTTACGGCGATGTTGCCCTTGCGCAACTCGTCCAGGATGTTTTCCGCCTTGTGGGCCAGACCGTTGATCTGGTTGAGCCCCAGAAAGCCAGACGCGCCCTTGAGCGAGTGCATGGGCCGGAAAATTTCGTTGAGCAGGCCAAGGTTGGCCGGGTTCTTTTCCAGTTCCAGGAGGTTGGGCTCGATGGTCTCGAGGTGTTCTTTCGCTTCGACGATAAAATCGGCGAAGAGTTCCGGATCCATGAAATCCTGGTTCATGCATGACCTCGCAAGGACGTCCCCTCCCGGTTGGCGCCTCGGCCGGGACACTGTCCCTGCCTGCTGTTTCGCGGCGCACGAAGACCAGCGGCTGATAAGTCGTAAGGCATGGCGACGTGTCCCTGTCCGTGCCCTTAGCCGAGGAGCATCTTGACGTTCTTGAGCATTTTCTCCGGCTGGGCCGGCTTGACCATATACATGTTCGCGCCGATGGAGAGGCCGGCCTGGATGTCCTTCTCCTGGCCTTCGGTGGAGAGAACCACGATGGGTATGTCGCGGTAGGCCTCCTGCTCGCGAACGCTCTTGATGAACGTGAAGCCGTCCATGCGAGGCATGTTGATGTCTGAGATGATCAGATCGATGCGATCGGCCGAATAGAGCCGCTCCAGCCCGTCGAGGCCGTCCTCGGCCGTGACCACCTTGAAGCCTTCTTTCTTCATGATGAAGGCCACAAGGTTGCGCACCGTTTTCGAATCATCCACGATGAGGATCGTCTTGGACATTGTCGGCTCCTAGCTCTTGAGCACTTTCTGGAACAAACGGCTGATGGACAGGATCTGGATCAGCCGGTCGCCGGACTTGTAGAGCCCGGCCATGAGCCCCGCGCTGACCCCAAGCTGGGACTCGATGCCCCATTCGATGTCCGCGCGGGGGGCGCGGTACATGGTGTCGATGGCCCGCACGAGCAGGCCGATCTGCATGCCGTGCAGGCGGCACACGATGAGAAAGTTGTCGGGTTGTCCGCCTTCCGCGCGAAGCCCCAGCAGACAGGCCAGGTCCACCAGGGGGGTGACCTTCCCGCGCAGGTTGGTGACGCCCGCCAGGTGGGGAGGCGCGGCCGGAAGCTTCGTGGCGGGCACGGCCCGCAGCACCTCCTGCACCAGCATGATGGGCACGGCGAACACCTCGGACTGCACGTGGAAGCTCACCAGACGCAGTTCTTCCTCGGCCATCAGGCTCGATTCAAGGTCGTCCCCTTCCGGGACATCCTGGCGGTCCGGCGGTGGAGCCATCACCTGCTCGGCCTGCACCGGCACGGCCAGGGCCTTGCCCTGGGGGGTGTTCTCCCAGCCCATGCCCACGTATTTTTCCAGGAATTCCCTTTCGACCCCGTTAAGGTCCTTGGGTCCCTCCTGGTCGGGCAGGGCCACGCTCTGGGCGAAGTAGTCTTCCAGTGTCTTCACGACGTCACGATTTCCTTGGCCAGGGCCATGTATTCCCTCGCCCCTCGCGAATCCGGGGCGATGTCGTAGATCACGCCTCCCGAGGCGCTGGCCTCTCGGAACTGGGTGTCCATGTCGATGACGGTCTCGAACAGCTTGGGGCCGAGTTTGCCGCGCAGCAGGTGCAGCACCCTGCGGCAGGCGCCGGCGCGCCGGTCGAACATCGTGGCCAGGGCGCGCCAGGCCACGGGCCTGGGCAGCACCTTGTTGAGCAGCCGGATGGAGTCGAAGATGAGCCTCAACCCGTGCAGGGCCAGAAAATCCGTCTGGATCGGGATGATCAGAAGGTTCGAGGCCACCATCGCGTTCACCAGCAACACTCCCATGTTCGGCGGGCAGTCCAGGATGACGAAATCGTAGTCACTGGCGGCCTCGCCCAAAAGTTTCTTCAGCAAAAGCCCTTTGTTCTCGCGACCCTTCAGGTCGATGTCCAGCTCGGAGAGGCGCACGTTGCTGGCCACCATGTCCATGCGGCCCTCAGCGCCCCGGATGAGCGCCCTGCCCCACAGCCCCGCGTCGAAGCCCTCGGTCAGGAGCAGATCGTAGGCGGACACGGGCACGTTCTCCGGGAAGTGCCCCAAATGGACCGAGGCGCACCCGTGGGGGTCAAGGTCCATGACGAGGGTCCTCCTGCCCATACGGGTAAGCGCGGCCCCCAGCGTGAGCGCGGTGGTGGTCTTGCCCACCCCGCCTTTCTGATTGGCCACCGCCAGTACGGAACAACCCACTTCGTCTCCGGTGCACGAGGACGGCATGCGCCGCCTCTCACGAGTTATTGTCGGACAACCTCCGGATTACTTTATCCTTCCTTGAGATAGACGATCGCTCCCGGATAATGCTTGGGCTTGAACGCCCGCGAGATATTGTGCAACGACTCTGAATGCCCGATAAGCAGATAACCGCCCGGCAGCAGATTGTCGTAGAATGAACTGATGACGTTCTTTTTCATCTCGTCATCGAAGTAAATGATAACATTGCGACAAAAGACGATCTGGGAACGGTCAACCCGTTTGAGCATGGTCTTGTCGCTCAGGTTGATCTGTCCGAACGTCACCAGGCGTTTCACTTCGGGCTTGATGGTGAATTTGCCGTCCTCGGCGATGAAGTACCGTGCCACGATCTCTTTGGGCGTGGTGCGCAGGGTGTAGTCGTTGTAGACGCCGCGCCTGGCCGAGGCCAGCACGCCTTCGGAAAGGTCGTTGGCCGTGATGCGAATGTCCCAACTGGCGATCTCCGACTTGAGCACCTCGTGCAGGATGATCGCCAAGGTGTAGGGTTCCTCACCGGTGGAGCACCCGGCCGACCAGATGCGCAACTTGCGCTGCCCCGACTTGCGCTGGCGGTCCAGCACCTCGGAGAGAACGTTGTTCTGGAACACCGCAAGCTGCGGGGGGTTGCGGTAGAAGCTCGTTTCGTTGGTGGTCACCACTTCGAACAGACGGTTGAGCTCCAGGCGCTTGCCCGGATCGTACTGCAGGAAATGGTAATATTCCGCGAAGCTCTTGAGGTTGAGCTCCTTCAGGCGGTTGGCCAGCCTGTTCTCCAGGAGGTATTTCCTGTTGTCGGCAATGTAGATGCCGGACTGCTGGTAGATGTAATCCCTGAGCTGCACGAACTCCGAGTCCGCGATCTTGAGCTCCTTGCGCAGGGAGATGGTTTTGGAGAAAAGTGAGGACATTTAGCGATCCTCTCCCTGCTCGTCCTGGATTTTCGAGATGGCGTTCTCGGCGGCTTCCGACAGTTCCTGGTCCTGCGAGCCTACCACATCCAGGAGGGCCCGGAAGGCCGCCTTTCCTCCGATCTCGCCCAGGGTTTCGATGACCTTGAGCGCCAGGAGTTTGTTGGGGCTTTCCAGCAGCTCCACCAGCCGGGGCACCGCCTCTTCGGCGCAGCGGATGCCCAGGGCCTCCATGGCCCGGATGCGCACCCAGTCGTCCGGGTCGTCCAGGGCCTGCACGAGGTACTCGTTGCCTTCCTTGAGCGAGCAGTTGCCGATCTGCTCCACCACGGCCAGGCGCACCTCGCGCGATTCGTCCATGAGCCGCGACACCAGAAGGTTCAGGCCGTCGGATTCCGGCCCGCAGAGCTGGGCCACCGCTTCCAGGGCCACCTTGCGGATGTCGGGCACCTCGTCTTCCAGGGCGGCGCGCAGGGCCTCGATATTCTTCTCAAGATCGATGCGGCCGAGGGCGTAGACCGCCATGAGCCGCTCCAGGGGTTCGGGGGAACCGGCCATCGCCAGGAAACGGTCGTTCATTTCCTCGCCGCCCAGGGCCACGCAGGCCTCCAGGGCGGCTTCCTTCACGTCGTCGTAGGGGTGGCCCAGCAGGGAGAAGATGCGCTCCGCGGCCTTGTCCACGCGCATCTTCTGGCCCAGGAAGGCGATGGCTCCCTTGAGCACCGTTCCGTCGGCGTGCCGCTCCAGAGCGTCCAGGAAGAAGTCCACGGCCTCTGCCCCGGCGACTTGGAGCAGGGCCCCGGCGATGGCGCGCTGCACGTCGCGGTCGCGCTTCCAGAAAGTGTCCATGAAGAGTCTGGAGACCTGCTCGCCGCCGATGCGCGAGAGGGCCTCGACGGCCACGAGGGCTTCGGGGGCCGGCCCGAACGCCAGAGACTCTTCCAGCGCCCGGCTGAGCCCCATGGTGGCCAGGGATGCAACGCAAAGCTCAATGCGCTCCTGGGCCCTGTCCTGGTCCAGGCCGCCCGCCAGCGCCAGAACGGCCCGGGCGGGCTTCTCGCCGCCCACGAAAGCAAGCCCGTGCACGGCGGCGTCCTGGATTTCCTCGTCCTCGTCCTGGAGGGCCGCCACCAGGTATTCCCGGAACTTCTCCCGTTCGTGCTCGGAGAGCAGCGTGAGCGATTTGCCGCCCAGGATGTTCACCACGGCCTTGCAGATCTTGTTGCGAAGCGCCGCTGGCGAGTCGTCCAGGCGCTTGATGAGCATGGTCACGGCCTTGATGTTGCCGATCTCGCCCAGGGCGTCCACGATCATGGAAGCCACAAGGTCCGTGGACTTGCCCAGCGCGCCCACCAGGGCGCTCACGGAGGATTCGTCGCGGATCTTGGCCAGGGATTCGATGACGGCGAACTGCACCCATTCGTCGTCGGCCAGGGCCTTGTTCAGGCACTTGGCGGCCTCGGGCTTGCCCAGCACGCCGAGGCTCACGGCGGCCTGGTAGCGCACGTTGACCTCTGGGTCCTTGAGCAGGGCCTCGCACAGGGGGGCCACGGCCTGCACGGTGTTGGTGGAGCCCATGATGTCCGTGGCGAAGATGCGCATGTCGGGATCGTCGTCGTGCAGAAGCGCCACGAGGGTGGGGAAGTCCTGGTCGCCCACCTCGCGCATGACGTCCATGGCGATGTTGCGGGCGGGCGGGTCGTCGGAGCGCAGGAGCGGGGCGATGGCCTGCACCACGGCAGGGCCGCCGATCAGGCGCAGGGCGCGGTCCGCGGCCTCCTGCACCCCGAGATTCTGGCTTTGCACCAGCGTGACGAGCAGCGGCACGGCCTCGAGAATCTTGCCGTCGCCCGCCGCGAACGCGGCTTCGCGCTCCAGTTCGACATCGCCGGATCGAAGCTGGCCCAACAGTTCGTCATGCTCGCCCATAGTGTCCCCGGCGCCGCGACGGTGGCGGCGCGTTGGTCTATTTGTACAGGTTGCTCATGATGGCGTGCGCCATCTCGTCGATGTCCACGATCTCGTCGGCAAGCCCGGCGTCCACGATGGCCTTGGGCATGCCGTAGACCACGCAGGTGGAATCGGACTGGGCCAGGGCGCGTCCGCCCTTCTGCTTGAGGACTTTCACGCCCTCCAGGCCGTCGGACCCCATGCCCGTGAGGATCACGCCCAGGGCGCGCTTGCCCACGGCCTCGGCGGCCGAGGCCACCAGCACGTTGGCCGAAGGCTTGTAGAGCGCCTCGGCGGGTTCGCCCGTGATCTCGATCTCCACGCGGCTCACCTTCTGGTGGAGCTTCAGGTGCTTCCCTCCCGGGGCGATGAACACCTGGCCCGGGGCAAGCCTGTCTCCGGTTTCGGCCTCCTTGACGCTCACCTGGCAGATGCCGTCCAGGCGCTTTGCGAAGGGGCCGGTGAAGGCCGCCGGCATGTGCTGGGCGATGATGATGGCCGCCGGGAAGTCCTTGGGGAGGGCCGAGAGCACGTTTTGCACGGCAGGCGGGCCGCCCGTGGAGACGCCGATGGCCACAACGTCGCGCAGCACCGAACCCGAGGGCCTCGTCACGTCCCTGCGGGGTTCCGCGGCCGACGCGGAGTGGGCAGGGGCGCAGGGGACGCTTCCGGCCGGGGGGCAGGGCCTGCGCAGGGACAGGGGCGGACGCAGCTTGCGCCGCGCCACCTGCTTGACCTTGGCCTGCAGGTCCTCCTCGATCTTCACGATATCCAGGGACACCTTGGAAAGCTGCTTGGGGATGAAGTCCACCGCGCCCAGTTCCATGGCCTTGAGCGTGGCCTCGGCGCCCTCCACCGTGAGGGAGCTGACCATGAGCACGGGCTTGGGCATTTCCATCATGATGTGGCGCAGGGCCGTAAGCCCGTCCATGCGCGGCATTTCGATGTCGAGGGTGATGACGTCGGGATTGTGCTTGCGGATGACCTCCAGGCCCTCCTGGCCATCTCGGGCCGTGGCGACGACCCGGATCTCCGGGTCCTTTTCGAGCATGGAGGCCAGGGCCTTCCGCATGAAGGCCGAATCGTCGACCACGACAACGCTGATCACGATCACATCCTTTGCTTGCTGCGTGACGGCCGACTTGCGGCCGGAATGAGCGATCCCAGAACAGGGTGACTACACGGCATGTCACGTCATTTGTACTAGATAGTGAGCCACGTTGACAACATGAAATCGTGCTTGCCAAACCTGCCGCTCTCGTTTAGATAGCCCTCCTCGCCGCTACGGGATGTAGCTCAGCTTGGCTAGAGCGCTGCGTTCGGGACGCAGAGGCCGGAGGTTCGAATCCTCTCATCCCGACCAAGAATCATGGGCACTTGGACGAAAGTCCAAGTGCCCTTTTCTCTTCGGCGTCAACATCCAGCGGGGCTCAGAGCTTCCTGAACCAGACCATGGAGAGCGCCCCGACCTCCAGCCGTTCCGGCCGCCCCGCCAGGAACTCGTCCACGGCGCGCTGCACGCCCATGGACGAGGCGCATCCGTAGTCGTCCACGATCACCACCCCTCCCGGGGACATGAGATCGTAAAATGTTTCCAGGGCCTGCATGGTTCCCGCGTATTGGTCCGGGTCCACGATCGCCAGCGAATAGCGGCGACCCTCCCGGGCCAGGCTCGGGAGCACGTCCGCGAAATAGCCCTTGATGAACCGTACGCGGTCCTCCAGGTGGAGCACCCGGGCCAGCAGGCTGGTATACTGATAGGAGGAGCCCTCCCTGAACATGCCCTCGTGGAAACGGGCGACTCCGGAGTCGTCCGCGTCCTGGTCCACGGGTTCCGGCATGCCCTCGAAGGAATCCACCCCGACGATGACGCGCCCCGAGGAAATGGCCTTGAGCATCCTCGCCATGAGGAAGGTGCCCCCGCCCTGGAACACCCCCAACTCCAGGATGTTCCCGGGCACGGACTCGGTGCGCAGCACCATGTCCAGCACGAAGCGCACCTTGGCCGGTTCCCACATGGTGCGGGGTTCGCAGGAATCCGCCAGGGGGGAGGCAGCCAGATAGGCCATCTGAGCGGCAAGATAGGCGCTCCTGGCGTTGCGGCGACTCGCCAGGTACAGCCTGGCGAGGGCTTCGCGCTCCTCGTCGCTGATCATGACAGGCCCCCCGCGGGCATCCCCGGCCGGACTGGATTCATCGGGGCTTCGGGTCTTCGGGTATGTCGCAGGCCACCACCCGGCAGGGGTCTTCGATCACCTGGATGAGCACGCAGTCCTCGCGGAAGGCGCAGTGATACTGCCCGCAGGTGTCCCAGCAGCCGCAGCCGTAGCAGGCCTCGAAGCCCTCCGCCCGCTGGATGGCGCGGACGGCCTCGGTCTTGTCCAGCCCTTCCACGTTGGTCCCGGCCGTCCAGGCCCGGGCGAGGATCTCCAGCCTGTCCATCGGATCGCCTCGTGTTGCTTCGCCGCCCGCCGTTGCTGGCTCGGGGCGCTTTTCGGTTGCACCCTAGCGCACTTGAGCCGGGGAATCACCAACAATTGCGCGCCGGATGAAGAAAAGCCCGCACGGCCGCTACACCATGGACTCCTCGACCATGCGCTTGACCTCCACCACGTCGGCGATCTTGCGCAGATGGTCCAGGGCCCGGTAGAGATGGCTCGAATCCTTGACTTCCACGGTCATCACGATCTCGGTGCGGCCGTCCACCTTGGAGTTGAACGTGCCCGAGTCGATGTTCACGCCGTCGTCGCAGAGCACGGCGGAAATCTTGGCCAGCACGCCCTTGCGGTTGTGCGCAAGGATGGAGATCTTGGCCGGATAGGGCTTGTCCTCCTCGCCCTCCCAGGAGACCTGCATGAGCCGTTCGGGTTCCAGGCGCATGAGGTTGGGGCAGTCGTGGGTGTGCACGATCACGCCGCGCCCCCGGCTGATGTAGCCCACCACCGGCTCGCCCGGCAGGGGGTTGCAGCACCCGGCGTAACTGACGAGCACGTTGTCCACGCCCTTGATGCGGATGCCCTCCCCCGGCTTGCCCTTGCCCGGCTCGGCCTGGGACTGCTCCGGGGCGGACTCGGGCTTGGCGGGCGTTTCGGGCTTGGGCAGGAAGGAGCGCAGCACGCGCCGGGGCGTGAGCTTGGAGTAGCCCACGGCCACGTAGAGGTCGTCCACCCCGCCGAAGTTGTATTCGGCCAGCACCGGCCCCAGGGCGTCCTCCTTCACGAGGCGCTGCACGTTGACGCCCAGCTTTCGCCCTTCCTTCTCCAGCACTTCCTTGCCCAGGACGATGGCCTCGGCGCGCTCCTGGGTCTTCACCCAGTGTTTGATGCGCGTCCTGGCCTTGGCGGTCTTGACGAACTTGAGCCAGTCCTTGCTGGGCTTGCGGTTCTTGTCGGTGATGATCTCCACGGTGTCGCCGTTCTTGAGCGGCGTGGAGAGCGGGACCAGGCGGCCGTTGACCTTGGCCCCGGTGCAGTGGCTGCCCACTTCGGTGTGGATGGCGTAGGCGAAGTCCACGGGGGTTGCGCCTTCGGGCATCTCCTTCACGTCGCCCTTGGGCGTGAAGATGTAGACCTCCTCCTGGAAGAGGTCGAAACGCAAGGTCTGCATGAACTCCTTGGAGTCCGTGGCCTCGCGCTGCCAGTCCATGATGTGGCGCAGCCAGGTGAAGCGCTCGGCGTCGCGGGCGGCCATCTTCCCGGCCTTGCCGCGCTCCTTGTAGGCCCAGTGGGCGGCCACGCCGTATTCGGCCAGTTGGTTCATCTCCTCGGTGCGGATCTGGATCTCGATGCGCTCGCCGTCGGGCCCGATCACGGTGGTGTGCAGGCTCTGGTACATGTTGGCCTTGGGCATGGAGATGTAATCCTTGAAACGCCCGTGCACCGGTTTCCAGAGCGAATGGACCAGACCCAGCACGGCGTAGCAGTCCTTGAGGCTGCTCACGATCACGCGGAAGGCCACGATGTCGTGCACCTGGTCCAGGTCCAGCCCCTGGGCCTTCATCTTGTTGTGCACGCTCCAGAGGTGCTTCTTGCGCCCGAGCACCCGGCCCTTGATGGCGTTTTCCTCCATGAGGCCCCGGATCACGGAGATCACCTTGTCGATGTAGCCCTGGTCGAGCACCTCGTGTTCGTCCACGCCCTTCTTGAGCTGCTCGTAGATGTCGGGCTTGAGGTGCTTGAAGGAGAGGTCCTCCAACTCCACCTTGATCCTGTGCAGGCCCAGGCGGTTGGCCAGGGGGGCGTAGATGTCCATGGTCTCCTGGCTGATGAGCTGGCGCTTCAGGGGCTTCTGGAAATCCAGGGTGCGCATGTTGTGCAGCCTGTCGGCCAGTTTCACCAGGATCACGCGGATGTCCTCGGCCATGGCCAGGACCATCTTGCGGATGTTCTCGGCCTGGGCCTCCTCCTTGGTCTCGAAAGACATGAGGCTGATCTTGGTGACGCCGTCCACCACGTCGGCCACTTCCTCGCCGAACTGCTCCTCGATCTCGTCCACGGTGGCGTAGGTGTCCTCCACGGTGTCGTGGAGCAGGCCGGCGGAGACGCTGGCGGCGTCCAGGCGCATCTCGGCCAGGATGTTGGCCACTTCCAGGGGGTGCGAGAGATAGGGCTCGCCAGAGAGCCGGGTCTGCCCGGCATGGGCTGCGG
The DNA here is from genome assembly GCF_013019105.1 of Fundidesulfovibrio magnetotacticus. Lineage (NCBI taxonomy): Bacteria > Pseudomonadati > Thermodesulfobacteriota > Desulfovibrionia > Desulfovibrionales > Desulfovibrionaceae > Fundidesulfovibrio > Fundidesulfovibrio magnetotacticus. The sequence continues at coordinate 26,395 of NZ_BLTE01000018.1, read as the reverse complement.
CCGAATAGACGTAGGCTTTGGTGATGAGGTCCTGCCCTGCCTGGTCCATGTAGGGGGCGACCTTGTCCATGATTTCATTGATGCGGATCATTGGGAGAGCCGGGCCTTTTGCTGGGATCTGGGGATCCACCAGCGGGTGAAGTTCCATGAAATGCCCGCGGGCGCAGGGTCCACGCCGTGGATGCGCGCGGTGAGGATGGGCAGGGCGTAGGGCGTGAAGAGGAAACAATAGGGTTGGTCCTCGTGGACCACTACCTGGAAGCGGTCGTAGACGGGCTTGCGCAGGGCGGGTTCGAGCATGGCCCTGCCCTCTTCCAGGAGGCTGTCGGCCTCGGGGTTGGCGTAACCCACGAAGTTGAGCCCCGGGGCCTTGATTTTCGAGGAGTGCCAGACATCGAAGGCGTCCGGGTCCTGCGGGATGGACCAGGCCAGGAGCACGGCCTCGAAGCGGCGCTGGTTCACGAATTCCTTGATGAAGGTGGCCCACTCGATGGTGCGCACCTTCACCTGGATGCCGATGCGCGCCAGCTGGTTCTGGATGATGGCGCAGGCCTTGATGCGCTGCTCGTTGCCCTGGTTGGTGATGATGGTGAAGGCGAAGGGCCTGCCGTCCTTCTCCAGGGGGCCGGTGGGGGTGCGCCGGGTCCAGCCCTGGGAGGCCAGAAGCATGAGGGCGCGGCCGGGATCGTATGCGTAGTCCTTGATGTCGCGGTTGTAGGCCCAGGAATCGGGCTTGAAGTGGCCGATGGTGGGCTCGCCCAGGCCCATGAGCGCGCCCTTGATGATCTCCTGCTTGGAGATGGCGTGGGCCATGGCCTGGCGCACGGCCTTCTCGCGGAACAGGGGGTGTTCCAGGTTCCAGGCCACGTAGGCGTAGGACGAGGCCAGATACTTGTATTTACGGTACTTGTCGTCCCAGTCCGGGCCGGAGGTCTGGAAGAGGTACTGGGGCGGGGTGAGGCCAACGTAGTCCAGGTTTCCGGCCTTGAGTTCCAGGAACTGGGTGGTCTGGTCGGTCACGGAGCGGTAGACCACCTCGTCGATGAAGGGTTTTCCCTCGAAATAGTCCGGGTTGGCCTCGAGCACCACGCGCTGGTTCTCCACCCACTGCTTGAGCTTGTAGGGTCCGGCCCCCATGGGGTCGCGGGCGAGGCGGGTGTTGGCCGGGTCCTCCCCTTCCAGGGCGTGCCTGGGCAGGATATCTTGCGCCCAGGTGGCCACGGCGCGCGCAAAGGGCTTTTCATACCATACCTCGAAAGTGTACTTGCCCGTGCGGCGAAACTCCTTGATGGCCAGGAAGTCGCCCGCGTAGGCCGTGGGCGTCTTGGGGTCGATCATGAAGCGGTAGGTGAACTCCACGTCCTCGGCGGTGAGGGGCGTGCCGTCGAACCAGCGGATGTCGTCTCGCAATTCGAACCGGAAGTGGCGGCCTCCGTCGAGGATCTCGAAGGATTTCGCCGCGTAGGGCTCTATCTGGATGTTCTTGTCGTAGCGCAGCGGCGACACGTACATCAGCGAGGCCACCTCGTGGGAGGCCGAATCCGTGGAGAGCGGCGGGATGAGGTTGGTGGGTTCGCCCAGGGTGGCCATGACGATGCGGCCCCCGTGTTCGGGGCTTGCGCTTTGCGCGTCGCCTCGGGTATTGGGCTGCCCTTTGTCCGTGCCGGACCCCTCGCACGCCGCGAGAAAGGCCAGCAGCGCCAGGGCGGCGAGCCACACCGGGAGCCCCTTCCCCGCTGAGGGGGGGAAAAGCTTGATTTGCGGATGAAAATGCATAGAGTGTCGGATTAGTCCGTAGGCATCGTGTTCGTTAACCATTCAATCCAGTCGGAATACGGAGCACCAAGCCCCATGGCCCTCACCAGCGAGGAGAGCAAAGCCAAGCAGCTCCTCCAGGAGTTCATCCGGGAGACGATCCCGGAATATATCATTGAAGGCGCGCATTCAATCGTCGCCCAGGACGGCGTCCAGAAAATCGACGTCAAGAAGCGCGACCAGTACTGGGACGTGGAAGGCCATGTCCAGGGGGAGGACTTCCAGGTGTACGCCTCGGAACTGGGCCTCAACCTGGAGGAAGAGACCGTCACGTTCTTCTGCAACTGCCCCGAGTCCTTCTCCGGGGTGTGCCGCCATGTGGGCGCCACGGCGCTCAAGTACGTGAAGTCCCTGGAAGGCCGCAAGTCCGGAGACGGGCAAGGCGCGGCGCTCCAGAACACCGAGTGGCGCCAGAGCTTCCGCCATTTCTTCGCCACTGCCTTCGAGCCCGAGGCGGGCAAGCATTATGTGATCTACCGCTTCTTCCCCGAGCCGGGGCGGCTCCAGGTGGCTTTCTACCGCGCCCGCCAGAACAAGTCCGGGCTCTCCCAGGTGCACCAGGAAATCACCCTTGAGCAGATCATCCAGAACCCCGACTGGTGCGACTCCTCGCCCTCGCTGCCCCTGGTGGCCGAGCAGGTCGGCCACTTCCTCGACTACCGGGGCCACCGCGTGGACATCCCCGCCGGCCTCATCTCGTGGTTCCTCTGGGCCATCAGCAAGGAGTATTACCTCTACTGGCAGGACTCGGAGAACCCCGTGCGCATCGAGCGCTCCACCATGCGCCTGCAGCTGCGCCCCGTCATGGACGACGCCCTGGGACTGCGCTTCGACATCTACCTGGCGCGCCCCGGCAAGGCCCCCTTCTCCATCCAGGGCCAGGAGACCTATTTCTACGGCCAGCTGCCCCTGTGGGTCTGCTGGAACAAGAGCTTCTACCCCGTGCAGACCGGCCTGCCCGCCCCTTTCATCCGGGACATGGTGGAGAACCCCCCGGTGATCCCCCCGGCGGACGTCTCCGAATTCCTCGACCGCGTCTGGACCAAGTTCCCCGCCTCGGACCTGCACGGCCAGCAGGAATTCCTGGAGCGCATGCGCCCCAACTTCCTGCCCGCCACCTACAGCCCCAAGCTCTACCTGGACGAGGAAGGCAGCCTGCTCACCCTGGCGGTGCAGAACGTCTACGTCACCGAGCACGGCGAGGTGTTCCAGGAAGGCCCCAACCCCGAGCTGCAGACCGGCTCCTACCAGTACGAGGGCCGCAGTTTCCTCATGGCCCGCGAGCAGGAGGCCGAGGCCGCCCTCATCGCCGTGCTTCAGGAGATGGGCTTCCAGCCGCGCAACAACGCCAACTGGTTCCTCGAACCCGAGGAGGCCATCGTCTTCCTCCTGGACGCCTACCCCAGGCTGGTGGAAAAATACCGCGTCTTCGGCGAGAAGAACCTCACGCGCTACAAGGTGCGCCTCTCCCAGCCCGTGATCGTGGCCGAGGTGGAGAGCGACGAGAAGGAAAAGTGGTTCGACCTGGACCTGGCCGTGCAATACGACGACCAGCGCGTGCCCATCGACAAGATCTGGAAGGCCTGGACCCAGGGCAAGCGCTACGTGCAGTTGAAAGACGGCTCCTACACGAGCCTCCCCGAGAGCTGGCTCAAGCGCCTGGGCCACAAGCTGCGCGCCCTGGGCTACGACCCGGACAAGCCGCCCCAGAAGCGCTTCAAGCAGTTCGAGGCGCCCATCCTGGACAAGATCCTGGAGGACCTGCCCGAGGCCCACACCGATTCCTTCTGGAACAACCTGCGCGAGAAGATCCACAGCTTCAAGGAGATCACGCCGCTCAAGGCTCCGACGCACCTGAACGCCAGCCTGCGCCCTTATCAGCTGCAGGGCTTAAGCTACCTCAACTTCCTGCGAGAGTACGGTTTCGGCGGCATCCTGGCCGACGAGATGGGCCTGGGCAAGACCGTGCAGACCCTCTCCTTCGTGCAGCACCTGGTGGAGCGCGGCCACAGGGACCCCAACCTCATCGTGGTGCCCACCTCGGTGCTCCCCAACTGGGACCGCGAGGCCGAGAAGTTCGTGCCGCAACTCAAGCGCGTGATCGTCTACGGCGCAAAGCGCGAGGGCCTGTTCAAGCAGATCGCGGAATCGCAGCTGGTGATCACCACCTACGCCCTGTTACGGCGCGACCTGGACGAGCTATTGAACTTCGAGTTCAACTCCATCATCCTGGACGAAGCCCAGAACATCAAGAACCCCAACACCATCACGGCTCGTTCGGTGCGCCGCCTGCGGGGCAAGATGCGCCTGTGCCTCTCGGGCACGCCCATCGAGAACAACCTTTTCGAGTTGTGGAGCCTCTTCGAGTTCCTCATGCCCGGCTTCCTGGGCAGCCAGAACTCGTTCCAGCGCGGCATCGTCAAGCCCATCAAGGACGGCGACGAGGAGACCCTGGACTACCTGCGCGGCCGCGTGAAGCCGTTCATCCTGCGGCGCACCAAGTCCGAGGTGGCCAAGGACCTGCCGCCCAAGATCGAGAACGTGCAGTACTGCGCGCTCATTGACGAACAGGCGGAGCTGTACTCCCAGCTGGCCAAGAAGCTGCGCGACCAGGTGCTGCGCGACGTGGACGAGAAGGGCATGGCCAAGTCGCAGATGTCGATCCTGGACGCGCTGTTGAAGCTGCGCCAGATCTGCTGCCACCCGAGGCTTCTCAAGCTGGACATGCCCGGCGTGAACACCAACCTGCCCTCCGGCAAGTTCGACACCTTCAAGGACCTGGTGACGGACATCGTGGAGGAAGGGCACAAAGTGCTGGTGTTCTCGCAGTTCGTGCAGATGCTGCACATCATCCGCAGCTGGCTGCAGTTGGAGCAGATGCCCTTCGCCTACCTGGACGGCTCCAGCAAGGACCGCTTCGAGCAGGTGGACCTGTTCAACAACACGCCGGAGATTCCGATCTTCCTGATTTCCCTGAAGGCGGGCGGCACGGGCCTGAACCTGACCAGCGCCGACTACGTGATCCACTACGACCCGTGGTGGAACCCCGCCGTGGAAAACCAGGCCACGGACCGCACGCACCGCATCGGCCAGAAGCGCCAGGTGTTCGCGTACAAGTTGATCTGTTCCAACACCGTGGAAGAGAAGATCCTGAAGCTCCAGGACATGAAAAAGGGCGTGGCGGAAGCTATTATTCCCGGGCAGGACGCCTGGAAGAGCTTGACGCGGAACGATCTGGAGATGTTGTTTGAGGTGTAGGCCATCACAATGGACTACCTCACAGCAACTCAACAATCAGGCTAGTTTCTCTTCTCTTTCTTCAGTTTTGACAACAATCTGCGATGACGGAGAATCCTTGCATACTCATCACACCTAAATCCTATCTCACTCTTCGCCAATCCCACCACAACCGATGCTGAGGCCACAGAAACAAGCACGGAGTATGTTATATTTGCTTTCGTCTCGACATTATTTTCAACTAGGCGTACCGACACAAATGACACAACAAAGACTAGGACCCAATAAAGCATAACATTCTTCACCAACTGAAAACCAGACAAGCCGTCAAGTTCTTTTGATATTTCTTTCTCATGATCTCCGCATACCATACGACACAACCTCAATATCCTGGCCGATCGTTGTCCACAATAGCCTGCAGATACTCCTGGAGTTCAGGCAAACTCCTGGTTATCGTGCGCCAACACAACTCAATATCCACTTCAAAATAATCATGAACCATCCGGTTGCGCATACCTGCAATCGCTGCCCACGGTATTCTCGGATGTTTTCTTGAAAATCGCGCGGCATCTTGGCCGCAGCCTCGCCTATGACCTCGAGACAGCGAACAGTGGCAAGTTGGGTTTATTCATCGGCTTCATACAGTGCCCAGTCCATACCTTCAACTAAGACCAACGCCTTGCTGGCGTGATCGAGCATATCCCTCAGCAACAGTGGAACCGCGCGCCGCGCCTTATCCATAGATACGCACCTGCTCCGCCATCACCTGCGGGCGGATCATCTTCTTCAGTCCGCGCGGTGTCACCACGTCCACTTCCCGACCCAATTCACGGCACAGTTCGGCCTCCAGGCCTGCGAGGGTGAGAAGGGTCGCGTTCGCGTCGAATTCCACCAGCAGGTCCACGTCGCTTTCCGGGCGCTCCTCGCCGCGCGCGAGCGAGCCGAACACCGAAGCCGAAACGACGCCGTAGCGCTCCAGCACCGGCCTGATTTGGGTGGCCAGGGCCTCAAGCCCTGCCGGGGGATGTTTCGTTTGCGTGGTAGCTGTCATGTGCTGCTCACGTCGGAAGTTTTGTCAGATCTATAGTTCGCTTGGCGGCATCGGTCAAAGGGCGTTCCACAATCTCCCCATGCCGCTCCACCGCGCGCCTCAGGGCCGCAACGGGCTCAGGCGGGTTCGCCAGCGCCTCGGCGACCCGTAGCTGGTCCTCAATGGACAAAACGATTATCTCCCCTTCCACGTCAGCCTCCTGCCGCCCTCAGCCGCCCCCCACTCCCTCACACCAGCCGCTCGTACACCGAGAAGTCCGCGCCGCCCGCGTCCTCGGCCGCCAGGGCCTGGGCGCAATCCCGGTCCAGGGCGTGCAGGAGGGCGTCGTCCACCTGGGCGTCCCAGGCGTTCACGGTGGCCAGGCCCAGGGGCTCGGGGTGGTCCTGGGGCTCGGGTGCGCCCAGTTCGCGCAGGTCCGAGAGCAGGAGCGGCCCCAGGCGCTCCAGGCCTCGCACGCGCCGCGTCAGTTCCCAGCGAAGGCGCGCCGCGAAGCCCGCGTCGAAGCTGCGCGCCAGGGCGCAGGCCCCGAAGACCATCAGCAGCAGCTCGTAGTAGCCAAGGCAGACCTCCTGGCGCAGCAGCTCACCCAGCCGCGCGAAGCACGGCGCGTGGAACACGTAGAGCACCTTGTCCACCGGCTCGCCCCGGGCGATGGCCTGGAAATACTGGCTCGACTGCCAGAAGAATTTGCGACGCACCGCCGCGACCCGCGAAAGCCTGCGCACCTCGTGGGCCTCCACCTCGGGATTGAGCAGCATCCGGAAGCCCCGTTCCGCCAGCCGCGCGCAGAGGAACGAATCCTCCCCCGTGCGTTCCTCATAGCCGGAATAGCCACCCACGGACTCGAACACGTCGCGGCGCATCAGGAACACGCCGCCCTGCACGAACCCCGTCTCCCCGCCCTGCGGCCCCACCCCATAGAGCAGGTCCACGTAGCGGTTGGTCAGGGACGAGCTGCCCGTGCAGCGAAGCCTCGACGAAACCATCCCCACGCCCGTGCGCTCGGCCAGGGGCAGGCACAGACGCACCCAGTCGCGCGGGAGGCGGATGTCGCAGTCGATGGAGAGAAGATAACGCCCCGAGGCCGCACCCATGCCCGCCGTGTGGGCCAGGGCCGCCCCCCGGTTGGGCGCAAGGCGCAGCACGCGCAGGTTGTCGGCTGGATGCGCGGGCTTGTACGGCTCGGCCGAGCCGTCGTCCACCACGATCACCTCGCGCGGGACCACGGACCACCCCGCCACCGAATCCACAAGGCCGTCGGCCAAGGCGTGGTCGTTGAAGCAGTAGGTCACGACGCTCAGGTTGATCCGGTTGAACGCGCCGAACGACATGGAAGCCCCCGGGGTCGGCAGAATAGCCACCAGTACCCCGCATCGCCCCGCCCCACAAGCGCGGGCTCAGCTCAGGCGCAGGGACACCTCCACGAGCGCGCCGTCCAGGCTCGCGCAGCGCATCTCTCCGCCCAGCTGCCCGGCCAGGCTGCGCACCAGCGTGAGCCCCAGCGACGAGGCGCTCTCCGGGCAGCCGTCTCCCGGAAAGCCCCGGCCGTTGTCGCGCACGCTCACCAGGGCGATGCCCCGCACGGCGGAGTCGAAGCGCACTTCGATGCGCGGCTCCTCCGCGCCGTCGAAGGCGTGCTTGACGGCGTTGGTCACCAGTTCGGTGACGATGAGCCCCACGTAGACGGCCTTGGCCAGTGGGATTTCCGATCCGTCGGTGTCCACCGCCCAGGTCACCGGACGCTCGGCCACCCGATACCCCTGGAGCACGTTGCCCACAAGGCCGTGCAGATAGTCGCTCACGCCGATGCTGGCCAGGTTGTCGCGCCGGTAGACCTGCTCGTGGGCCAGGGCGATGGCCAGGATGCGATCCTTGCAGGCGGCTGCCAGAGCCGTGAACTCGGGGTTGTCCACGCCGGAGTTCTGGAGGTCCAGGAGGCTGATGATGATCTGAAGGTTGTTCTTCACCCGGTGGTGCACCTCCTTGATCAGCAGCCCGCGCTCCAGCAGACGGGCTTCCAGCTCCGCGTTGGCGCGCTCCAGTTCGCGGGACTGGGCCACGATGTGCGAGCGCCCCTGCAACACCAGCAGCACCAGCCAGCCCCCCACGCCCGAGGCCGCCAGCACGAAGAGCTCGCCGACGCGAATAAACCGCATGTCCGGCGCGCCCAGGGGCGAAAGGGTCAGCAGCCACTGGCCCCCGGGCACCGTGAGCGGGCGCGTGACTCCAAATTCCGGCAACACCTCCGTCTCGGAGCGCGCGATGACCACGGGTTCGGGGTCCGTGGCCAGCTTGCGCTCCAGGCGCAGGGCATAGCCGCCATCGAGAATGGCGCGGAATTCGGCCGAATCCAACACCGTTTCCCAGCGGATGAGCGACACCACCAGACCCCAGAAGACGCGTCGCCCCCCTTCCTCCCAAAACACGGGCTTGCGCGCGAAGAGCCCCATCCCGCCCTGGCGCATGGCCACCGGCCCGGCCAGCACGGTGGAATTGGTGGCGATGGCCTCCTCCACCTCGGCCTTGCGCTGGGGGTCCTTGAGCAGTTCGTGCCCGAGGGCCGCCTCGTTGCCCGCCAGGGGCACGGCCACGCGCACCACGCCGTCGGGACAGAGGAAAAGCCCCGCCACGCCGGGGTTGCTCTCCAGAAGATGCCGTGCATAGGCGTCGAAATCCTTGAACTCGCCCCGGTTCACCACCAGGACGTCGGCCAGTGTGGCCAGAGGCGCCTGGGCCTTGAAAAGCAGGTTCTGCAGCGCCTGAACGCGCCCGGCCACGCTCTGGACAAGTGCAAGGCGCGCCTCGGCCTCCCGCTCGTTCTGGGCCGCGTCCAGGTAGGCCAGCCCCATGACCGCCATGAGGCAAAACACCAGGGCGGAGACCGCCCAGGCGGCCCAGGGCCTGTCCAGGAGGGAATCATGCGCAGCGTCTGGCATGTTGATCCTTCGGCCCGGAGGCCTTGGGCCGACCTTCCCGAAAAGCGCCGCACGGGACGATCGGGTTCGCGACCGGCACGGAGCCGATCCTTCACCAGAAACTATCGCAAAGATGCAGGTCCCTGGCAAGCGGACCGGCGCTTTATTCGATGTCGCGGTCGCGGAAGCCCAGCAGATAGAGCACGGCGTCCAGGCCCAGGGTGGAGATGGCGTGGCCCGCTCCCTCCTTGACCACGGGTTTGGCCCGGAAGGCGATGCCCAGGCCCGCCAGGTTGAGCATGGGCAGGTCGTTGGCGCCGTCGCCCACGGCGATGGTCTGCATGAGCGAGATGCCTTCGGTGTCCGCGATGGAGCGCAGCAACTCGGCCTTGCGCTGGGCGTCCACCACCTGGCCCTCCACCTCGCCCGTGAGCGCGCCGTCGGCCATGGCCAGCACGTTGGCGTGCACGTGGTCGATGCCCAGACGCTGGCGCAGGCGTTCCCCGAAGAAGGTGAAGCCGCCGGAGATCACGGCGGTGCGGTAGCCGAAGCGCTTGAGGTTTCGCACGAGCTTCTCGGCCCCGTCGTTGAGCGGGATGTGCTCGGCCACCCGGGCCAGGGTCTCCGCGGGCATCCCCTTGAGCAGGCTCAGGCGTTTCTTCAGGCTCTGGCGGAAGTCCAGCTCGCCGCGCATGGCCGACTCGGTGATGGCCGCCACCTGCTCGCCCACGCCCCAGGCCCGGGCCAGTTCGTCGATGACCTCCACGCGGATCAGGGTGGAGTCCATGTCGAAGGCCACCAGCCTGCGGTTGCGGCGGAAGGCGTTGTCCTCCTGGAGGGCGATGTCCACGCCCATCTCGGCGGCGATGGCCAGGAAGTCCTTGCGCATGGCCTTCACGTCGCCGGGCTGGCCGCGCACGGAGAATTCGATGCAGGCCGGACGCTGCGCGGCCTCCTCGTCCAGGGAGGGACGCCCGGTGAGGCGGTTCACGGACTGGATGTTCAGCCCGTTGGCCGTGATCACGCGGGTCACGGCGGCCACCTGGGCGGCGCTCACTGTGAGGCCCAGGAGCGACACGATCCAGCGGGGCTTGCCCGCGGCCTCCACCCACTGGCTGTACTGGGCCGGGGTGATGGGGCTGAACTTGCAGGTCACGCCCAGCTCGTGGGCCTCGTAGAGCAGGTCCTTGACCGTGGCGGCGGCCTGCGCGCCCTCGGGGATGCGCATGAGGATGCCCAGGGAGAGGTCGTCGTGGATCACGGACTGGCCCATGTCCAGAATGTCCACCCCGTACTGGGCCAGCAGGTTGGAGACGGAAGCGGCGATGCCGGGGCGGTCGGCCCCGAAAATGTGCACGAGCAGGATGTCGTTCATGATCTTTCCTTGATGCGCCAAAGTCGGCGGATGTTTCCACAAAACCGGCCCGGGGTAAATGCCCTGCCGGGCCTCCCGCGCCGCTTGGCCTCGGCCGCCGCATGGGCTAGAAGGGACCATTCCATCCAGGAGACCGACCATGCCGACCAAGACCATCGTCGAGACCGCCAACGCCCCGGCCGCCATCGGCCCCTATTCCCAGGCCGTGTGGGCCGGGGACCTCCTCTTCTGCTCCGGCCAGATCCCCTTCGATCCGGCCACGGGCCAGGTGATCACCGGAGGCCCCGTGGACCAGGCCCGTCAGTGCCTGACCAACGTGAAGGCCGTGCTGGAAGCCGCCGGACTGACCCTGGACAACGTGGTGAAGGCCACGGTCTTCATCAAGGACATGAACGATTTCCAGGCCATCAACGAGGTCTACGCCTCGTTCTTCAAGGCCCCCTACCCCGCCCGTTCCTGCGTGGAGGTGGCCAGGCTGCCCCGCGACGTGCTCGTGGAGGTGGAGGTGGTGGCCAGCCGCTAGGCGCGCATGCCCCCGCGACGCCCCGGCCGGAAGACGCCTCCGGCCGGGCGCTCAGGCCTGGCCGAAAAGGGCTTTCTGAAAGTCCTTGAGGGTGGCGATTCCACGGCCCTCGGCAGGCGGGTGGAAGATGGGCTCGTAGCCGAGCCTCCTGGCCTGCTTGAGCCGCGCATCCAGGCCCGCGACGGGGCGGATGCGACCGCTCAGGTCCACCTCGCCCCAGAACACGGCGCGCGGCGGGGGCGGCCTGTCGTAGAAGGAGGAGAGCACGGCGGCCACCAGCCCCAGGTCCAGCCCGGGATCGGTGAGCTTGAGGCCCCCGCCGGTCTTGGCGTAGATGTCTGATTGCCCCAGGGCCAGGCCCAGGCGCTTCTCAAGCACGGCCAGCATCAGGTTCAGACGGTTCAGGTCCACGCCCAGGGCCGTGCGCCGGGGCACTGCCAGGTAGGAACGGCTGGCCAGCGCCTGCACCTCCACGGCGAAGGGGCGCTTGCCCTCCAAGGCCAGCACCACGGCCGATCCGCTGGCGGACTCGTCGCGCTCGCCCAGGAAATAGGTGGAGGGATCGGGCACGGGCGAGAGGCCGTCGCCCTGCATCTCCAGCACCATGAGTTCATCGGTGGGCCCGAAGCGGTTCTTGAACACCCGCAGGATGCGATAGAAGTGCTGCCGGTCGCCCTCCAGGTAGAGCACGGTGTCCACCATGTGCTCCAGGATCTTCGGCCCGGCGATGAGGCCCTCTTTGGTCACGTGGCCCACCAGGATCAGCGTGGCGGGGCCTTTCTTCACGGCCTCCACCAGCTCCGAGGCCACGGCGCGCACCTGGGCCGGGGAGCCCGGCACGCCGTCGGCCAGGGACGAGGCCATGGTCTGCACCGAGTCCACCACCACCAGAGCCGGGGCGTCGCCGACGCCGAGGATGTCCACCGCGCCCGCCGCCGAGGTGGTGGAGAGGGCGAGGAGGTCGGGGCTCGAAAGCCCCAGGCGCGCCGCCCGGGCGGCCAGCTGGCCCAGGGACTCCTCCCCCGAGACGTAGACCGCCCGGCGGCCCGAGGCCGCCACCTGTCCGGCCAGTTGGAGGAGAAGCGTGGATTTTCCTATGCCCGGCTCGCCGCCCAGGAGCACGGCCGCTCCGGGCAGCAGGCCCTGGCCCAGCACGCGGTCCAGTTCGGGGATGCCGCTGGGCGAGGGGGGGAGCTGTTCCTGGGAGTACCCGGCAAGGGGCACGGGGCCGGTTTCGCCCAGAATCCGGGCGCTCCTGCCCGGCGCGGCGCGAGGGGCCTCGCGTTGCTCCAGGGTGTTCCACGCGCCGCAGCCCTCGCACTGGCCGCGCCAGCGGGGACTCACGGCCCCGCAGGCCGAGCAGACGTGGACGCTCCTGGCCTTGGCCACTGCCTATTGCTTCTGGCCCGCGGGCTGCTGCTGGGCCGGGTCGGCCACCTGGAGGTAGTCCTTGAGCTTGAGGGAGAAGTTGCGCACGTTCTCGGGCATGTTGGCGAAGGCCACCATGAAGGGCACCTCCTCGCCGGGTTTGACCATGCGGTTGTAGAGCATGATCTCTTCCTTGGAGGAGAGGCGGTTCTCCAGGTCTTCCTTGCCTAGCAGGCGCAGCTCGGAGATGTTGGCCTTGGGTCCGGCCTTGAAGACCTTGGTGACCACGGGTGCGTCCTTGGCGTCCAGCAGGGTGGCCTCCACCTCGATCTGGCCCACGGTGACCGGAGAGCGGTTCACGAGCTTGCCGTCTATGACGAAGAGGCGTCCGGCCTTTTCGTTGTCCACGAAGTAGTTGCTGAAGCCGTCGAAGAGGATCTGCCCGGTGTAGTCGGCCGGCGGCGGCGCGGGCGGGGCCGGGGGGGCGGCCGGGGCATTTTCCATCACGGAGGGCTTGGCGGGGGCCTCGGCGGTGACCGCCGTTTTTTTGGCGAAGGGCCAGAACTCGAAGAAATAGGCCGCCGCGCCGCCGACGCCCGCCAGGAGCACCACGCCCAGGGCGGCCAGGATCGCGATCTTCTTGCCTTTCGAGGTGGTGGTCGTTTTCTCGGGTTTGCCGAAGTCGATGGACCCGAAGTCGCTGGAAGAGACCCCGCCGGCTTCGAAGGGGTCTTTCTTGCGTTGCGCGTCGAGGTGGGCGGCGAAATCGTCGCCTGGCGTTTCATCCTCGCCCGAGACGGGCCAGATTCCTGCGTCGGTGGAGTCTCCCGAGTCGCCGAAGCCGGGGAAATCATCCGGGGCGGCGGGCTCCACCTTGAAGACGTGTCGGCACACGCTGCACCGCACGGTCGCGCCTTCGGGGCCGACCTTGTCGTCGGGCAGGTTGTACTTGGTCTGGCAGTTCGGGCATTCGACGATCATGGTGTCAGGGACCTTCTTGCTGGATCAGTTCGTAGACGCCGGGAAGACAACGGTAGTCTTCTGCAAAGTCCAGGCCGTATCCCACCAGGAATCCCTTTGCCAGTCGAAATCCAGGAAAGTCAACCGTTACTTGCGTTTTACGCCGCTCCACCTTGTCGATGAGCGCGCAAAGGCGCACCGAGGCCGCCCCCCTCTGGGAGAGCTCGGCCAGCAGCATGGACATGGAGTTGCCCGTATCCACGATGTCTTCCACCACGAGTACGTGGCGACCCTTGCAGGGGGAGTCCAGGTCCTGCACGAATTTGAGTTCGCCCGGCTTCACGTCGGCGCCGTAGCTGGAGACGCGCACGAAATCCACGTGGGCCGGGATGGAGATGTGCCGCACGAGGTCCGCCAGGAACATGAACGCGCCCTTGAGCACGCCCACCACCAGGAGGTCCTGCCCCCGGTAGCGTTCGGAAATCTCCGCCCCCAGCTGGGCCGTGCGCCGCGCCAGTTCCTCCGCCGTGATCACAGGTTCCAGTAGGCCGGACATGCTACATCTCCATGACCATGGCGATCTCGTCGCATTCGGGGAATTTGGGGCAGTGGATGCAGTCCGCCCACACCTTCTGGGGCAGCTTCTCCTTGGTGACCTCCTCGAAGCCGATCTTGGCGAAGAAGTCGCGCTGGTAGGTGAGCGTGAAGACCTTGTACACGCCCAGGGTCACGGCCTCGGAGAGGCAGGCCTCAACGAGCTTGCGGCCCCAGCCCTGCCTCTGGAGGTCCGGGTGCACCACCAGGGAGCGTATCTCGGCCAGGCCCTCCCAGCAGATGGAGAGGGCGCAGCAGCCCTTCACCTCGCCGCCCTCGTGGGAGGCGAGCACGTAGAAGTCGCGCAGGTGAGAGTAGAGCTGGTTGAACGAGCGCGGCAGCAGCAGCTCGCCCTTGGCGCACTCCATGAGCAGCGCGTGGATGGCCTTCACGTCCTGGATGCGCGACTTGCGCAGGTAGAATCCGGTCACTTGCTAGGCCCCCAGATGCTTCTGGATGATGCGTTCAAGCTGTGCGCCTGGCATGTAGCCCTCCTGGGAGTGCACCAGTTCGCCCTTGGGCGAGTAGACCACCGTGCGCGGGATGGAGCGGATGGAGTAGGCCTGGGCCACGTCGGGCTTGGTGAGGTGCACGGGGTAGTTGAATTTGGCCCGGGCGATGAAGTTCTGGTATTGGGAGGGGTCCTGGTCCAGGCTCAGGCCCAGGATGAGCACCTTGTCCGGGGAGAGGCGTTTGCGCAGGTCGATGAGTTCGGGCACTTCCTGACGGCAGGGGCCGCACCAGCTGGCCCAGAAGTTGATGACCACCACCTTGCCCCGGGCCTGGCTCACGAGGCGCAGCACCTCCTGGCTGGAGAGGGGCTGGTCCCCGGTCTGGGCCAGGGTGGCGGGGACGATGGAGACGGTCAGAAGCGCAGCCAGAAAGGCCGAACGGAAAAGCTTGGTCATGCGGTCACCGGGTGGGTTGGGGTTTCGGGTTCAAGTCCCTATAATCAGCTTTGGGCTAGGCGTCCATGAGCCGTTTGACGAGCCGCACCGCCTCCACGGCGTCCGCCGCGTGGCCGTCGGCGCCGATGGAACGGGCGAAGGCGTCGGTGACCACCGCCCCGCCCACCATGACCTTCTGGGACATGCCGCGCTCGCGCAGCAGGCGCACGGTGTCCTCCATGCGCACCATGGTGGTGGTCATGAGGGCGGACAGCCCGATGACGGGCGCTCCGCTCTCCCGGGCCGCCTCCACGATGCGCTCGGCGCTCACGTCCTTGCCCAGGTCGATCACCTCGAAGCCGTGGTTGCGCAGCATGAGGCCCACGATGTTCTTGCCGATGTCGTGGATGTCGCCTTCCACGGTGGCCAGGACGATTTTCGGCCTGGCCTGGGCCTCCTGGCCCTCTTCCAGCAGGGGCTTCAGGCGGTCGAACCCGGCCTGCATGGTCTCGGCCGAGAGCAGGAGCTGGGGCAGGAAGTATTCCTTGCGCTCGTAAAGCACGCCCACGTCCATGATGCCGGGCACCAGGTCCTCGGAGAGGATGGCCTGGGCCTTGCGGCCCTGGGCCAGGGCCTCCTCCACCATGGGCAGCAGGGCCTCGCGGCGTCCGGCCACCACGGCCTCGCGCAGGGTGGTCACGACGCGGGCCTGGGCCTTGGGTGCGGCGGGGCCTTCGCCGCCGCCGTACTTCCAGGCCGAGAGGTTCTCGATGAAGCGTCCGGCCTGGGGGTCGCGCGCCAGGAGCACCTCGGAGGCCAGCCCCACCTCGCGCGGCAGCGGCGTGGAGGGGTTGGAGATGTGCGCGGCCATGCCCGCGCCCAGGCACATGGAGAGGAAGGTGGCGTTCAGGAGTTCGCGCGCGGGCAGCCCGAAGGAGATGTTGGAGAGCCCCAGCGTGGTGGGCAGCCCCCACACGGCGGCGCAGTGCCGGATGGTCTCCAGGCAGTGGCGCGCGGCCTCGGGCTTGGAGGACACCGTGAGCGCCAGGGCGTCCACCAGGATGAGCCGCCGGGGGATGCCCAGGGACTCGGCCTTCACGAGCAGGGCCTCGATGGCCGCGATGCGCTCCGTGGCCGTTACGGGCAGCTTCTTGCCCGCCAGGGGCAGCAGGATGAAGGGCGCGCCGTGGAGCTTGCACAGGGGGCCAAGCTCCTCCATGCGTCCGGGTTCGCCGCTGATGGAGTTCACCAGGGCCGAGCCGGGCACGGCCCAGAGGGCCTCCTCGATGGCCTTGGGGTTGGTGGAGTCCAGGCACAGGGGGCACAGGAAGCGCGCGGTGAGCTCCTTGGCCAGGCCAGGCAGGAGCGCCGCCTCGTCCACCATGGGCGCGCCCACGTTCACGTCCAGCACCGCGGCCCCGGCCTGGACCTGCTCTTCGGCCAGGCGCAGGGCCTCGCCGAACTGTCCGGCCTGAAGTTCCGCCGTGAGGGCCTTCTTGCCCGTGGGGTTGATGCGCTCTCCGATGACCACGGCGGGCAGCCCCACGCCGATGGACACGGAACGCGCGCGCGAAGTGAGCACGAGGGGACGTCCCTCGGCGGGCTGGGGCTTCGTCCAGACGCGTCCCTCGGCCCTGGCGGCCAGGGCGGCGATGTGCGCCGGCGTGGTGCCGCAGCAGCCCGAGACGCACTTGGCCCCCATCTCCAGGAAGGGGACCATGGCCTCGCCGAAGGCCTCCGGCCCCATGGGGAACACCGTGACGCCGTTCTCCAGCCTGGGCAGGCCCGCGTTGGGCTTGATGAAGAAGGGCGTGTCGATGCGGGGCATGAAGTCCCGGGCCAGGTCGAGCATCTGCTCGGGGCCGAGGCCGCAGTTGATGCCCAAAAGGTCCACGCCCAGGTTCTGCATGGTGTCGGCGAAGGTGGCGGGCGAGGTGCCGGTGAGCGATCCGCCGGGCTCGAAGGTCATGAGCACGGCCACGGGCAGGTCGCAGACCTGGCGGGCGGCCAGGACCATGGCCTTGGCCTCGGCCAGGTCGAAATGGGTCTCGGCGATGATCAGGTCCGCGCCGCCATCCACCAGGCCCTCGATCTGCCGGGCGAAGGCGTCCACCAGTTCGCGCATGGTGAGCGTGCCCAGGGGCTCCACGAAGTGTCCGGTGGGTCCCACGCTGCCCGCCACGAAGGCGTTCTCCCCGGCGGCCTGCCGGGCCACGCGCGTCAGGCCGGCGTTGAGGGCGCGGATGTCGGTCCCTGCCGGGAGCTTGAAGCGCGTGCCGCCGAAGGTGTTGGTGGTCACCACGCGCGCGCCGGCGCGCAGGTAGTCTTCATGCACCTGGCGCACGGGGTCGGGATTGGCCAGTCCCCAGAGTTCGGGAGAAGCTCCGGCGGGGAGCCCCCGTGCCTGGAGAAGGGTCCCCATGGCCCCGTCGAAAACGATGATGGAATTGCCCGCCAGGGCTTTGCGAAACTGAGTCACCGCGATTCCTCCTTGGCTGGAAAGCCCTTGCGTCCTACTGAAAAACGTTGAATCCGGCAAATGAAAAGCGTATGAAGGAATGCTTCGGGCGCTGTGCGCCGAAGGACACACGCATCATGAGCATCCACAAAGACTCTCCCGAGGAAAACCTCCTCGACAATCCGGAAGCGCCCGAGGCCGAAGAAGAGCCCGACGGCTCCGAGGCAATCTCCGGCGAAAGCCCCGAGGCGGACCCCGACAGCTCCGGCGACGACGAGGGCCTTGCCGCCCTTCCCGTGCCCAAGCTCTCGGCCGCGCTGGCCTCCGGGCGCGACAACCTGCACGTCTACCTGCGCGAGGTGAGCAAGTTCCCGCTGCTCGCGCCCGACGAAGAATTCGAACTGGCCCGCCAGGTGCGAGACCACGGCGACCAGCGCGCCGCGTTCCGTCTGGTCACCTCCCACCTGCGCCTGGTGGTGAAGATCGCCATGGACTTCCAGCGCCGCTGGGCCCAGAACGTGGCCGACCTCATCCAGGAAGGCAACGTGGGTCTCATGCGCGCCGTGAAGAAGTACGACCCCGAGAAGGGCATCAAGTTCTCCTACTACGCGGCCTACTGGATCAAGGCCTACATCCTCAAGTACATCATGGACAACTGGCGTCTGGTGAGGATCGGCACCACCCAGGCCCAGCGCACCCTCTTCTACAACCTCAACAAGGAGCGCCAGCGGCTCACCTCCCTGGGGTTCGACCCGTCGGTCTCCAACATCTCCAAGAACCTCAAGGTCTCCGAGTCCGACGTGCTGGAGATGGACCAGCGCATGGCCCGGGGCGACCTCTCCCTGGACATCTCCCTGGGCGACGACTCCACCTCCACCCGGCTGGACTACCTTCCCGCCCTCACCCCGGGCATCGAGGACATGCTGGCCAAGGACGAAATCTCCGAACTGGTGGAAAAACACCTCCAGACCATCATGCCCGCCCTCTCCGACAAGGAGCGCGACCTTCTGGAACAGCGCATCCTCTCGGACTCCCCCATGACCCTGCGGGAGATCGGCGCGAAATACGGCATCACCCGCGAGCGGGTCCGCCAGATCGAAACCCGGCTCCTGGACAAGATCCGCGACCACTTCACCAAGCGCATCGGCGACTTCTCCTCGGAGTGGATCCGCAAGGACGAATGATACATGCAAAGGCCCATCCAGACCCTGATACTCCTCGCCGCCTGCGCCGCCCTGCTGGGCGCGTGCGCCTCCCGAAAGTCCGCCCCGGCGGACCTGAGCGCCCGGGGCCTCACCGCCCCCGCCTCGGCGGACTACTATTTCCTGCTCTACCAGGAACTCTCCCGCCAGGGGCAGGCCCGGCAGGCCGCCGAGGTGCTGCAAAAGCTCATCGCCGTGGCGCCGACCCCCGAACTCTACCGCGACCTGGCCAACATCCACTGGGGCCTGGGCGAACAGGACAAGACCCGCGAAGTGCTCGAGCACGGCATCGCCGCCTTCCCAGATGAGAAGGTCCTGCGCTTCTACCTGGCCAACTCCTACCTGCTCCAGCGCCGCTTCGACGACGCCGCCCAGGTGCTGGCCAACTACCTCTCCCAACACCCCAAGGACCAGTCCGGCCTGCAGGAACTGGCCGCCGTGCTCGTGGAGGCAGGGCGCTTCCAGCAGGCGCTGGATTTCCTGGCCCAGGTCCCGCGCGACAGGCGCACCCCGGCCATGTCCTACTACGAGTCCAAGGCCCTCTCCGGGCTCGGCAAGCGCAAGCAGGCCATGGAGAAGCTCCGCCAGGCCCTGCGCGAAGACCCCAACCTCCTTGCCGCCTGGTCCGAACTGGCCTTCTACTACGAGCAGAACAACGACTTCCGGCAGGCCGAGGAGGCCTACCGCCGCATCCTCGACCTGGGCGAAGACGGCCCCGAGTTGTGGCTGCGCCTCATCCGCCTGGCCCTCAAACAGAAGAACGAGGCCAAGGCCGTCCAGTTCCTGGAGAAGGCGCCTGTGGACCGCGCCTTCCTCTTCGAGGTGATGAGCCTCTTCGTGGAGGAAGGCTTCCAGGAGGGCGCGGCCAAGGTCATGGAGCGTCTCGCCCAGGATCAGCCCGGCAACCCCGACGTGATCTTCCTCCAGGCCATGATGGCCGTGGAGCGCGAACGCGACCTGGACAAGGCCCTGGCCCTGCTCTCCCAGATCCCCAAGACCCACAAGTTCTACGACAAGGCCCTTTCCACGCGCATCCAGCTGGCCCTGGACGCCGGACGTTTCGATCTGGCCGCCCCGCTCGTCTCCGAAGCGCGCGGCCTCCTCCCGGACCGCATCGAGTTTTTGTTCCTCGAAGCCGTCCTGAACGACAAGCAGGGCAACCTGGAACGCACCGTGGCCCTCTACCGCGAGGCCGTCGCCCGCTGGCCCGACAGCGCCGAGGCCCTCTACCGCCTGGCCGTTTCCCTGGAACGATCCAAGCAGCGCGCCGAGGCCATGCGCATCATGGAAGACGTGCTCCTCAAGGACCCCGCCAACCCCGACGCCCTCAACTTCGTGGGCTACGGCCTCGCTGAAGAGGAGCGCGACCTCGACCGCGCCCTGGAGCTGGTCACCCGCGCCCTCCAGGCCAATCCCACCAGCCCTTACTACCTCGACTCCCTGGCCTGGGTGCACTTCAAGCGCAAGGACCTCAAGGCCGCCTGGCAGGACATCCAGCGCGCCGTCGCGGGAAACGTGGACGACCCCGCCATCTGGGAGCACTACGGCGACATCGCCAAGGCCATGGGCAACCGCAAGGAAGCCGCGAAGGGCTACAGCAAGGCCCTGGAAATGAAGGCCGTCAACGCGCCGGAAATCCAGAAGAAACTGGAGAGCCTGAAGTGATCGCGCGCCTCGCGCCCGTGTTGCTGCTCCTGGCCAGCCTGGCCGCCTGCGCCCCAAAGGGCGGCACGGGGCCGGGCGAGGCCAAGGCCCTTTGGGAGGGCTTCGTCAACACCCCGGCGGGAACGGCCCAGAGCCTCGCGCTCTCGGCAAGCCTCTCCCTGCAGGCCCCCCAGAAATCCGCGCGGCTCCTGGCCACCTTCCGGGGCGACCTGAATCTCCCCCTGCGCCTGGACCTCTCCACCGGCATGGGCCAGACCTTCGCCCTCTGGCGCGAGGACTCACTGGGCTGGATGGCCGTCTACCCCCTCTCCAACCAGGTGTTCACCCACCGGGACACCAAGGCCGCCCTCGCAAAGCTGGGCATCCCCTTCCCCTTCACCCTCAAGGACCTGGCCGCCCTCACCGCCGGACGCCACGCGCTGATCACGGGAGCGTCCTTCGTCTCTGCCCGCAAGACCCCCAAAGGCTACGAATTCGCCCTGCCCGCCTCCCAGGCTCTGGGCAGCGTCACCCTTGACTTCGAGGGCAATCCCATTCATCTCTCGGGGCGCGGCGTGGAGCCCTGGAGCGTGGAACTGGGCGACTACGCGCCGCCCGAAAGCGGCGGCGGGCCCCTTCCCAGGTTGATCAAGGTCACGTCCCCCGGCGGCCTCACGGCCGTGCTGCGGGTGAAGAGGCTGGAGCTCTCCGACCAGCGCGCCGAGGCCCAAGCCCTGGATCTGGCCGTGCCCCCCAAGGCCCAGCACATCCCCCTGGACCGACCGGGCGACTTCCGGCCGCCGGACCTGCCGTAGACAACGTTTCAAGTATCGCCGGACCATGTCCGGCGTAGTTATTACGACACATTCCGACCGTATCTAGAAACAACCAGCAACGCAGCGCAGCGGGGGATTCGCCATGAACACCACCGTCGTCATCGGTTCCGACCACGCGGGCTTCGCCCTCAAGGAGCAGCTCAAACGCTTCATCACGGGCATGGGCCGCGAGGTCGTGGACGTGGGCGCCGACACCTTGGCCAGCTGCGACTACCCGGTCTACGCCTTCAAACTCTGCGACCTCGTGCTGGAAAAGGACTGCCTGGGCATCCTCATCTGCGGCTCGGGCGTGGGCATGTCCATGGCGGCCAACCGCCGCAAGGGCATCCGCGCCGCCCTGTGCGCCAACGAATGGCTCGCGCGCGCCACCCGCATGCACAACGACGCCAACGTCCTCTGCCTGGGCGAACGCTGGATCGGGGCCGGGCTGGCCGAGGCCATCACCCACGTGTTCCTGACCACCGATTTCGAGGGCGGACGCCACCAGCGCCGCATCGACCTCATCGACTCCAACCTCTAGAAGGAACATCCCATGTCCGCTCCCAACATGGACCGCATGGCGGTCAACGTGATCAAGGGCCTCGTCATGGACGGCACCCGCAAGGCCAACTCCGGCCACCCGGGGGGGCCCATGTCCTCGGCGGACTTCGCCTATATCCTTTACAAGGAATTCCTGAACCACTCCCCCGACGACGCCCAATGGTTCAACCGCGACCGCTTCGTGCTCTCCGCCGGGCACGAATCCATGCTGCTTTACGCCCTGCTGGCCTTCCAGGGCCGCATCACCGTGGACGATCTCAAGGCCTTCCGCCAGTGGAAGTCCCGCACGCCGGGACACCCCGAGGTGCACGTCACCCCCGGCGTGGAGGCCACCACCGGCCCCCTCGGCCAGGGCTTCTCCATGTCCGTGGGCATGGCCGTGGCCGAATGCATGCTGCGCGCCCGCCTGGGCGACGACGTGTGCAGCCACTTCACCTACGCCCTCTCCTCCGACGGCGACCTCCAGGAGCCCGTCTGCCTGGGCAGCGCCGCCCTGGCCGGACACTGGGGCCTGGGCCGCCTCATCGTGTTCTACGATTCAAACCACATCCAGCTCTCCGGCCCCACCAAACGCAGCGACACCACCAACTACAAGACGGTGTTCGAGGGCTTCGGCTGGCACGTGCTGGAGATCGACGGGCACGACCACGACGCCATCCGCCAGGCCATCCGCCAGGCCCAGGCCGAAACCTCGCGCCCCAGCCTGATCATCGGGCACACCACCATCGCCAAAGGCACCGCCACCCGTGAGGGCGACTTCGAGACCCACGGCTCGCCCCTGCCCGCCGACGAGATCGCCGCCAGCAAGAAGAAGATGGGCCTGCCCGAGGACCAGTTCTTCTACATGCCCCAGGACGTGCTGGAGCACTTCCGCGTACGCCACGCCGAACTGCGCGCCGCCGCCGCCCGCTGGACCCGCGCCTTCGAGGAAAAGCTCGAAAAGGACGCCGCCTTCCAGGAGCTCTGGCGCGTCACCAAGCGCGCCCCCGGCAACCGCTCCTTCGCCTGGCCCCGCTTCGAGCCCGGTTCCAAGATCGCCACGCGCTCAGCCTGGGGCAAGTGCCTGGAATCCCTCGTGGACAGCCTGCCCATCCTGGTTGGCGGCTCGGCGGACCTGGACCCCTCCAACATGACCGTGAAATTCCGCGAGGCCGTGGGCAACTTCTCCGCCCACGAGCCCCTGGGGCGCAACCTGGCCTTCGGCGTGCGCGAGTTCCCCATGGGCGCCATCTGCAACGGCATCGCCCTGCACGGCGGACTCGTGCCCTTCGGCGCCACCTTCCTCACCTTCGCCGACTACGAGCGCAACGCCCTGCGCATGTCCGCGCTCCAGCACCTGCCCGTGCTGCACGTCTTCACCCACGATTCCTTCCACCTGGGCGAAGACGGTCCCACCCACCAGCCCGTGGAGCACATCTGCTCCCTGCGCCTGATCCCCAACATGCTCGTCATGCGCCCCGCCGACGGCAACGAGACCGCCCTGTGCCTGGAGACGGCCCTCAAGCAGACCTCCCGGCCAACCTGCCTCATGTTCTCGCGCCAGAACCTGCCCGTCATGGACCCTGCCGCCTACCCCGCCGTGCTCGACGGCGCGGCCAAGGGCGGCTACGTGCTGCGCGACGCCCCCGGCGGCAAGCCCGACCTGATCATCCTGGCCTCCGGCTCCGAAGTGCCCCTGGCCCTGGCCGCCGCCGACCTGCTCCCCGAGCGCAAGGTGCGCGTGGTGAACATGGTCTGCATGGAGCTCTTCGACGAGCAGCCCCAGCTCTACAGGGACGAGGTGCTGCCGCCCTCCTGCTGCTGCCGCGCCGCCGTGGAAGCCGGACGCACCGAGCTGTGGTACAAGTACGTGGGCCTGGGCAACCCGGTCCTTGGCCTGAACCACTTCGGCGACTCGGCCCCTCCCGACCTGCTGGCCGAAAAATACGGCTTCACCGCCGAGAACCTCGCCCGCATGATCCGCGAGCGCCTGGCCCTAGCCTAGGCGTTGAGACGCCCGAAGCACCTTAAGCCCCCGCCCCGCGGGGGCTTTTTCATGGCGGCCGGGCATGGGCGGCAAGTGGGCCTCGCCCCAAATCGCTCGCAATGTAAAATATTACGTTGGCGATGCACTTGCCGCCAGAGAATCCGCGGGATGCCCCGAGGCGAACAGTTCTGTTTTTCCGGACCGGCGTAAACCGCTCCAATCCTTCCCTTCAGACTGTTGCGTCGCCTGGATGCGTCCGCTGGCCATCGTCTCCCTGCGTCCGCCGTCCTGTTTTCCGTACGCATTCGCGTTGACTGAACAGCCCAGCAAGCCCCCCCACCAGACTATCCGCTCGAAATAAAGAGTTATTTACAAATACGTCAAGCTGGCATGCCTGTTGCTTTGCACCGGCCCCCACGGTCTGGAGCCGCCTGGTCGTGTGCCATCCGCCTCTTCGAGCGCCCGCACCGAGTCCCGGAAGCCATCCGACCGATCCCGGCAGAACCGAGCATACGGCGATCTGCCGGACTGGCCATCGTTTCGCGACGGGCCGCGTCCGCACGGCGCGGCTCAATAACCGTGCAAAGGATTGTGATCATGAGATTTGCTGCTGTTGATTCCTGCATGCCGGAGCGCCGCTTCCGGCCGCATCGCCTCGTCAGCGCGCCGCGTGGCGTGTGCCGTATCGCCTGCCTCCTGCTCCTGATGCTCATAGCATGCGTCCCGCCGGTGTCCGCGCAGGACGAGGCCCGGACGCCCTCCGCTCCCGAAGTCATGGAGGCCCCCGACTACCGGGAGGAAGTTGTCGCCCTGGTGGAGCGGGCCGCCGCATACATCAAGGAAAACGGCAAGGAGAAGGCCCTGGCCGCCTTCAACGACCCGGAAGGCCCGTTCGTGAAAAACGGCCTGTACGTTTTCGCCTACGACTTCTTCGGTGTGAACAAGGCCCTCGCCACCAATCCCGCCCTTGTGGGCAGGAACCTCATCGACATGCGGGACGCCGACGGCAAGGACATGATCAGGGACCTGATC
This sequence comes from Fundidesulfovibrio magnetotacticus, assembly GCF_013019105.1. NCBI lineage: Bacteria > Pseudomonadati > Thermodesulfobacteriota > Desulfovibrionia > Desulfovibrionales > Desulfovibrionaceae > Fundidesulfovibrio > Fundidesulfovibrio magnetotacticus. The sequence continues at coordinate 1,992 of NZ_BLTE01000018.1, read as the reverse complement.
AAGGTCGCGCAGGGCGGGGGCGGCTGGTACGAATACAAGTGGGAAGGCCACGACAAGCTTTCTTATGTCGTGAAGGTGGACGACACCCTCTGGATCGGCAGCGGAGACTACAAAAGCGAAGTGGTCTCCCTGGTGGAGAAGGCTCTTGCCTACATCAAAAGGCACGGAAAGGAAATGGCCATCGCTGAATTCAACAATCCGCGCGGCCAGTTCGTGGATCGCAGCCTGTACATCTTCGCCTACGACTTCAACGGCGTGAACAAGGCGCTGACCACGCATCCATCCCTTGTCGGCAAGAACCTTCTCGACATGAAAGACGCAGACGGCAAGGAATTCATCAAGGACATGATCGCCGTGGTCAAGAAGGGAGGCGGCTGGTACGACTATGAATGGCAAGGCAGGGAGAAGACGTCCTACGTCGTGAAGGTGGACGACACCCTCTGGATAGGCTGCGGCGAGTACAACGAAAGCGCCTCCCGCACATACTACCTCTTCGCCATGGCGCTGATCCCCATTGCCTGGCTCATGGTCTCCCTGGGCGTGCTGAAGATGCCCGCCCAGAAGGCCACGGCCATCGGCCTGGCGGCGACCGCCCTGCTGGCCTTCTTCGTGTTCAAGATGCCGCTGCTGCTGGTCTCCTCCGCCGCGCTTGAAGGCGTGGCCCTGGGCCTGTGGCCCATCATGATCGTCATCGTCGCGGCGATCTTCACCTACAACATGGCCCTGCACACCCGGAGCATGGACACCATCAAGACCATGCTTGCCGACATCACCACCGACAGGCGCATCCAGGTGCTGATTCTGGCCTGGGGCTTCGGCGGCTTCCTGGAAGCCGTGGCCGGCTACGGCACGGCCGTGGCCATCCCGGCCAGCATCCTGGCCGCCCTTGGCTGCCCGCCGCTTTTCGCGGCCCTCATCTGCCTGACGGCCAACACGGTGCCCACCGCCTTCGGAGCCATCGGAATCCCGGTGCTGACGCTGGCCCAGATCGCAAACCTGGACGTGAACGTCCTGAGCTACCAGATCGCCCTGCAACTGACGCTCTTCATCGTCGTCATCCCGTCGCTGCTGGTGGTGCTCACCACCCGCAGCTTCAAGGGTCTCAAGGGCGTGATGGGCATCTCCCTGGCTTCGGGGGCGGCCTTCGCCGTGCCGGAACTCCTGTGCGCCAAATACCTGGGCGCGGAACTGCCTGCCCTGGCGGGCAGCATCTGCAGCATGGCCGTGACCATCCTCATCGCCAAGCTCTTCTACAAGGAACAGCGCGCCGAGTCCGACGACCGGGCGCGCATCGGCCTCAAACAGGGCATCCTGGCCTGGCTTCCGTACATCCTGGTCCTGGTGTTCATCGTGGGCACAAGCCCCGTCGTCGCGCCCGTCCACGCGGCACTCTCCACGATCAAGACGTCTGTCTTCATCTACCAGGGCAAGGACGCCGCGCCCTTCGTGTTCAAGTGGATCGCCACGCCCGGCACCCTGATCGTCCTGGCCACGCTGGTCGGGGGCCTGATCCAGGGCGCGAGGCCTGGGGAAATCGCCAGGGTCTTCGGCTACACGGTGAAGAAACTGAGCCTCTCGGCCGCCACCGTGCTGTGCATCGTGTCCATGTCCAAGGTGATGGCCTACAGCGGCATGATCTCGGCCATTGCCGTGGTGCTCGTCAAAACCACGGGGCAGTACTTCTCCCTCATCTCCCCGCTCATCGGCGCCCTGGGAACCTTCGTGACCGGCAGCGACACGTCTGCCAACGTCCTCTTCGGCAAACTCCAGGTGGAAGTGGCCTCCAAGACGGGCATCGACCCTTACTGGCTGGCGGCGGCCAACACGGCCGGAGCCACGGGCGGAAAGATGATCTCTCCCCAGTCCATCGCCGTGGCGACGGCAGCCACGGGCCTCGTGGGCTCGGAGGGCAGGCTCCTGAACCAGACGCTGACGTATTGCTTCTTCTACGTGGCCTTCCTGGGCGTCTTCGTCTACCTGGGCAGCCTGTAC